>NZ_BAAGYZ010000063.1:0-2543 GCF_054778995.1 Streptomonospora sediminis | reverse complement strand
AACCCCCACAACCCCGCCGACACCGGCGAATACACCGCATCCGACCGATCCACCGACACCCCGCCAACCGTCACACACCACAACGGCACCCCCACCCCCAAATCGGCCAACCCCTGCCGCAGCACAACCAACTCCCACAAACCGGCCAACGCCCCATCACCATCAGTGCCACAGCCGAGCTTGCCGACGACTCCCGCCAACTCGGGTTCCCGGTCGCCGAGTTCGGCGCGGATCCGTTCGGCCACCGCCGTCCGCGAGACCCCCACACCCAGCCCGACCACGACGGCCTCGGCGCCGCGCGACCGCAACGCATCGGCCAACCGCTGCGCATCCCGATCGCACTCCTCGCCGGTGACCACGGCCCACAACCCCTGGGCGCGCCCGCCGGTCTCCAGCGACAGCGAGATCCAGCGGATGCCGTACCGGCTCGCGGTGACCATGGCGGACTCGCGTGCGCCCCGCCGCCAGGCGCCCAGGATGCCGACCATGTCCTCGAACCCGGCCACGGGTTCGTCGTCGTCCGCGCCGAGCAGTTCGGCGACGCCGGACACGTCTTCGCATTCCACGAGTTCCCACAGCCGGTTCTCGGGTTTGCTTCCCCCGAGCCGGCGGTCCGGGTCGCGGGTGCCGGGGCGCGGCCAGAAGCGGTCGCGCTGGAATGCGTACGTCGGCAGCGCCACCCGGGTCGGTGCCGCCCCGAACACCGCATTCCAGTCCGGTTCCACTCCCCGCACCCACAAGCCGCCCAGGCCGCCCACAGACCCGTGCACCTCGCAGTCCCGCCACTCGTGTCCCACCCCCACCACGCCCAGCCCGGACACCTCGGCGACGTCCCCGCCGACCGCGCGGCGCGGACCCACTTCGGCCACCACGTCCACCCCCGCACCCGCCAACGCCGCCACTCCGTCAGCGAACCGCACCGGGGACCGCACATGGTCGACCCAGTAGCCGGGGTGGGCCATTTCTGCGCCGGCCACCCCGCCCGACACGTTCGACACCAGCACCGGCGCGGACGACGGCGCGCTGAAGTGCAGCCCCTCCACGACCTGCCGGAACTCGGCAAGGACCCCGTCCATCAGCGGCGAATGGAATCCCCGCTCGACCTGCAGCCACGACACCCGCCGCCCCCACGAGGCGACCTGGTCGACGACGTCCCGCACCGCGTCCGGCTCGCCCGACACCACCACTGATGCCGGGCCGTTCACCGCCGCGACCACCGCTCCCGAACGCGCGCCCACCAGCGGCGCCATCTCCGCTTCCGAGGCCCGCACCGCCGCCATCGCCCCCGCCGGCGTGGCCTGCATCAACCGGCCCCGCGCCGCCACCAACGCGCAGGCGTCGGCGAGCGGGAACACCCCGGCCACCCAGGCGGCCGTCACCTCGCCGATCGAATGGCCCATCACCGCAGCCGGTGCCACCCCCCACGACTCCAGCAGCCGCACCACCCCGACCTGAAACGCCAACAGCGCGGGCTGGGCCCACCGGGTCTCGGCCAGTCCCGCACCCGAAAACATCGCGTCCCGCAACGGCAGATCACCGGAGTGCGCGCAAACCTCGTCCACCGCCGCAGCGAACACCGGGAACCGCTCGTAGAGGCCGCGGCCCATCCCGGCACGCTGCGACCCCTGGCCCGAGAAGACGAGCCCGACCCTGCCCTCACCGGCCACCCGGCCCCGCACGACCAGGCCGGTTCCCTCCGCGTCCGCGTCGCGGGCCGAGCCCGCGACCACCCCCAGTCCTGCGAGCAGCTCATCGCGCTCGCAACCGACCACCACCGCGCGGTGCTCCAGCCCTGCCCGCGACACCGCCAGCGACCACCCCGTATCCAGCACCGACCCCGCACCGCCACCACTCGCGGCCAACCGCTCCGCCTGGCCCGCCAGCCCCGCGGCGCTAGCCCCCGACACCACCCAGGGCACCGGAGCAGCGGCAACGGCATCGGTCGGCTCAGCCGGATCGGGCCGTTCGGGCGGTTGGGGAGGTTCGGTGCCCTGTTCCAGTACCACGTGGGCGTTGGTGCCGCTGATCCCGAATGAGGACACACCCGCCCTGCGTGGACGACCATTGCTTTCCCACGTCCGCGGCTGCGACAGCACCTCGACCGCTCCGGCGGACCAGTCCACATGCGGCGACGGCACCTCGGCGTGCAGGGTTTTGGGCAGCCGGCCGTGCCGCATCGCCTGCACCATCTTGATCACCCCGGCCACCCCGGCGGCCGCCTGCGTATGCCCGATGTTGGACTTGACCGCCCCCAACCACAGCGGGGCGTCGCCGGGCCGGTCGGCACCGTAGGCCGCCAGCAGCGCTTGGGCCTCGATCGGATCACCCAGTGCGGTACCGGTGCCGTGGGCTTCGACCGCGTCGACCTCCGCGGCCGACACACCCGCATCCGCCAACGCCCGCGCGATCACCCGCCGCTGCGACGGCCCGTTCGGCGCGGTCAGCCCGTTGGAGGCGCCGTCCTGGTTGATGGCCGAGCCCCGCACCACGGCCAGGACCGGGTGGCCCAGCCGCCGCGCATCCGACAACCGCTCCACCACCAA
>NZ_BAAGYZ010000062.1:0-503 GCF_054778995.1 Streptomonospora sediminis | reverse complement strand
CCAAGGGGTCCATCGACAACCTTGCGTTGGTTCCGGCGCCTGAGGCCGACCGGGAACTGGCGTCGGGCGAGGTGCGGGTCGCGGTGCGCGCGGCCGGGCTGAACTTCCGCGACGTGCTCAACGGCCTGGGCATGTACCCGGGCGAGGCCGGCGCCATGGGCGTCGAGTACGCCGGGGTGGTCACCGAGACCGGACCCGGGGTCGCGGACCTGGCCGTCGGCGACCGCGTGCTGGGCATGGGTGAGGGGACCTTCGGGCCCTGCACGGTGGCCGACCGGCGGATGCTCGCCGCGATCCCCGCGGACTGGGACTTCGCCCGCGCCGCATCGGTGCCCAGCGTCTTCGCGACTGCTTTCTACGGTCTGCGGGATTTGGCGGACTTGCGGGCCGGGGAGCGGGTGCTGGTCCATTCGGGTGCGGGCGGTGTGGGCATGGCCGCCATCCAAATCGCCCGGCATGCGGGTGCGGAGGTGTTCGCGACCGCTTCGCCGGGCAAGTGGGAC
>NZ_BAAGYZ010000061.1:0-555 GCF_054778995.1 Streptomonospora sediminis | reverse complement strand
GCCCTGTTCCAGCACCACGTGGGCGTTGGTGCCGCTGATCCCGAACGACGACACCCCCGCCCTGCGCGGGCGACCATTGCGTTCCCACGGCCGCGGCTCGGACAGCACCTCGACCGCGCCGGCGGACCAATCCACATGCGGCGATGGCACCTCCGCATGCAGCGTCTTCGGCAACCGGCCGTGCCGCATCGCCTCCACCATCTTGATCACACCGGCCACCCCGGCGGCCGCCTGCGTATGCCCGAAGTTCGACTTCACCGACCCCAACCACAACGGGGCATCCGGCGAACGGTCCGCCCCATAGGTCGCCAGCAGCGCCTGCGCCTCGATCGGGTCACCCAGTGCGGTACCGGTGCCATGGGCTTCGACCGCATCGACCTCCGCGGCCGACACACCCGCATCCGCCAACGCCCGCGCGATCACCCGCCGCTGCGACGGCCCGTTCGGCGCGGACAAGCCGTTCGAGGCGCCGTCCTGGTTCACCGCACTTCCGCGCACCACGGCCAGGACCGGGTGGCCCAGCCGCCGCGCATCCGACAACCGCTCCACCACCAA
>NZ_BAAGYZ010000060.1:13113-24120 GCF_054778995.1 Streptomonospora sediminis | reverse complement strand
CTGTTTCAACCGCTGTGCGGGGCGTGTCGGCTGTTACCAACGTCCCGGGACATCACACCTAGTGCATGGCGTCGAACGTGGTCTCGGCGCGGTCGCGTGCGGTGAGCATTTGCCAGGCGGCGTCGGCGATGGTGTCGGGGTCGATGGACATTGCGGCGATGGCGGCCGGGTCCAGCGGCATATCGGTGGAGGGCCCGGACTGCGCGGCCACCATCCGGTATATGTCGCTGCGTTCGATCGCTCCGCCGATGATCAGCGCGCCGGCGTAGACGCCCTGTTCGGCCAGCGCCGCGTTGAGGGTCAGCGCGTAGTTGCGCAGCGCAGCCGAGGAGAGCGCGAGGCCGCCCAGTTCCGGCATCGGGCGGGTGGCGCCGAGGCCGGTGGCGAACAGCAGGGCTCCCGATCCCCGTTCGAGCATGCCGGGCAGGACCTTTTCGACCACGTCGACGGCGGGGTAGACCCAGCTCATCGCCGAGCGGACGCTGTCGGCGCCGGTCTTGTCGATGGGTGTCGGCCAGGCGTCGGGCCCGCTCGGTGCCGGGCCGTAGTAGACGGCGTCGATTCCGCCGTGGCGTTGGGCTGCCGTGTCCAGTGCCGACAGCAGCGCTTCGCGGTCGTGGACGTCGGCCGGGAGCGAATCAGCGCGGATCCCGGCTTCGGCCAGCGACGCGATGTAGTCCGGGTGCCGTTCGGCGGTGCGGGAGACCAGGACGACGTTGTACCCCTCCCGGCCGAAGCGGTGTGCGACGGACATGCCCAGACCGGGGCCGGCCCCGATGACGACGGCCGTCCGATGTGCTGACGCGGACATCATTCCCCTTCCACGGGATTAAGTTGAGGACGATCTCAACTTCGCCTGAAAGCTAGCATAACTTGACGTCTCCCTCAATTTCGTAGGATGGCGGTATGGCCGAAACCAAACCGCTGCGGGCAGACGCGGCGCGCAATCGCGAACGACTCCTGGCCGCCGCCACCGCGCTGTTCGCCGAACGCGGTCTGGCCGCCCCGTTGGAAGAGGTCGCCCGCCGTGCGGCGGTGAGCATCGGCACGCTCTACAACCACTTCCCGGCCCGCGAGGACCTCTGCGACGCCGTGTTCTCCGAGCGGATGGCCGAGGTCGACCGGCTCGCAGCGGAGGCGCTGGCGGCCGAGGACGCATGGGAGGGGTTCGCGGGCTTCATCGAGGGCCTGGTCGCCCTGCAGGCGGCCGACCTCGGGTTCAACGACGTGTTGGCGCAGCGCTATCCCGCCTCTCCCGCATTGCAGGAGGCCTGCAACCACGGTCTCCGGCACTTGGCGCCCATCATCGAGCGCGCAAAGGACAGCGCAGCGCTGCGCGCGGACTTCCAACCGCAGGACGTGGCCGCCCTGATCTGGGGAATGTCCCAGGTCATCCGGGAGTCGCGGGAGGTCGCGCCGCAGGCGTGGCGGCGGTTCCTCGCGCTCTTCCTCGACGGGTTGCGCGCCGGCGCCGCCCACGCGGTCGCCGAGCCCGCGCTGACGCCGGAGCAGCTCGCTACGATCACCCGGCGACCGTCGGCCTAGTGCGGACCGCGGCACGGGTTGCGCGGATTTCCGGTCGGGGCAACAAGGGCTGTGGAAACCGTGCGCGCCCGTGCCGCGGCGGGTTACCTTGGAGGTGCTGCAGCGGCCAGGTGGTCATGGGGCGGCCGGAAACCGGCCTTGCCCCATCGCGAAGGCGGCCCAATCCCTTCGCCCACGACCTGGGAGGTTCAGGTGAACACCGCTACGCCCCCGATCCCCTCCGCGCAGACCGCTGAGGCCGCCGATTCCCACTGCTCCGGACCCGATCCCGCCGCGCCCGCACCCGCACCGGCGGCGGCGCCCGTGGCCCGCCGGGTGAGCCTCGCCCTCGACCCCGTGACCCACGAGGAACTGCAGCGCGCGGCCGGCCACCGCGATGTGGCGTCCTATCTGTACGTGCTCGCCGGGCGCTATGCGCGCTGGAACGAACTGCGGGAATGGCTGTCGCAGCTTGAAGCCGCCTACGGCCCCCTCCCGCCCGAGGCGCTCGAACGCATCCACCGCCAGATGCTGGGCCTGCCGCGGCGCAGGGACGGCGCGCGTTCGGTATCGGTCGGTTTCAGTGAAGCCGAGTTCCGGGCACTCAGCGAGGCCGCCGGCGAGCGCCCGGTCGCCGACTACCTCCGCGAACTCCTGGCCGAACTCGTGTGCCCGGCGCGGTCGCGAGGCGGCGCCACCGCCGAGGACGGCGGGGCGGCGCCCGCGGGTTAGCCGGCGCGATGCGGCGGACCTGCCGGGCCCACCGGGTCTGCTGGTGCTGCGGGCGCCGGCAGATCCGGACGGGGTACGAACGGTCCGGGCCGCCGCGGCTCGGCGGAATTTTCCGCCCCGCCGGTGAACCCGACCGCCTCCGCGTGCTACGCACAGTGCGTGTACTCCGATCAGCAGCTACTCGCGCAGGTCGCCTCCGGAGACGAGGGCGGACTGCGCGAGCTGTACGGCCGCCATTCCGCAGCCATGCTCCGGCTGCTGCGCCGGCTGACATCCGACAAGGGCACCGCCGAGGAGATCCTGCAGGAATCGTGGCTGGCGGTTTGGAGGTCGGCGGGCGGCTACCGGTCGTCGGCCTCGGTCCGCGCCTGGCTGCTCGGCGTCGCCCGGCGGCAGGCGCACAACCGGCTGCGCCGCGCCGCTCCGCCCCCGGCCGATCTCGACACGGTGCCCGAGCCCGCGGACCGCACCGCGGATGTGGAGGACAAGGTGCTGTCGGCGGCGGGCCGCGACGCGATCATTGCCGCCATCGGCCGTCTGCCGCAGACCCATCGCGACGTCGTGGTGCTGGCGCTGGTCGAGGAGTTGCCCTACGCCGACATCGCCGAGGTACTGCGTGTTCCGGTCGGCACCGTGAAGAGCCGGATGTCCAAGGCGCGCAGGACACTTTCCGCGCAGCTGTCGCGAGAGCGGGTGAACTGACATGGGCCACCTGGACGAGGAAGCGCTGATCCGGGCCGGCGTGGGTGAACACGCGGCGCTGTCCGGCGCCGAGCGCGTGCATCTCGACTCGTGCGCGCCGTGCCGCACCCGGGCCGCGGGTACCGCGCGGCTCGCCGCGGCTCTTCGCGAGGCCGAACCGCCGGTGGCCGTGCCGTCCTTCGACGCACTGGTCGCCCCGCACCTGCAACCGCCGACCGAACAGGTGCCGGTGCCCGCGGTGGGCCTCGGCCGAGCGTTCCGGCTGACCCTCGCGGTCACACTGCGCCAGGTGCGCTTCGTGCCGCGTCTGCTGTGGGCGGTGACCGTGGGCGGCTTCGCGGCGCTGGCGGTGGCGGTGCTTCTCCTGCCGCGCGGCGATGCCGTCGCGGCTTACCTCGGCCCGGTGAGCGTTGGGCTGGTGACCCTCGGTGCGGTGGCGGTGTGCGATCCCGCGCGCGATCCGCGCCGGCAGTTGATGTACGCGATGGCCGTGCCTCCCGTCGCCGTGTGGCTGGCCCGGCTGACCTTGGTGCTGGGCGCGCTCGTGGCCAGCGGGTCGGCGGTCTCGGTCCTGGCGGCCTCGCTACCGGGAAGCGGCTACCAGCCGGGCCCGCTCATCGGATCGTGGCTGGCTCCCGCCCTGCTGGGGGCCGGTGTGACGGCCTTTGGCGCGGTGTGGCGTTCCCCGGCGGTGGGGATTGCGTTCGGGGCGGTCTCCTGGGCGATGTTCGCCATTGCCATTCGGGAGGATCTGTTCGGCACGACCGTGGGCGCGGCCGTGGCCGCTGTGTGGGCCCACGACGGGGTGCTGGTCATCGTGGCGGGGCTTGCGGTAGCCGCGGCCGCCCGGCTGGCGGCCCGGCCGGCAGAGCCCCCGAACGGCTGATGCGGATGGAAGCCCCGATGCGTATAACCGCGGAGAACCTGACCTACCGGTACGGGCGGACCGCCGCCCTTTCCGGGGCGGACGTCGACATCGGCGGCGGTGTGTTCGGCCTGCTGGGCCCCAACGGGGCGGGCAAGTCGACACTTCTGCGGTTGCTGGCCGGCATCCTGCGCCCGCGTTCCGGGCGGCTCATCGTGGGCGGCCACGATCTGCGGCGATCCCCGGCTCGGCGCGGGATCCGGCGGCTTGGGGGCTACCTGCCCGAGCGGCCGGAGCTGTACCCGCACTTGACCACCCGCGAGTTCCTGGAGTACACGGCGCTGCTGAACGGTGTGGCCGACGCCCGGCGGCGGCACGAGCTGGCGGACAACACCATGGAACGGCTCGGATTGACCCTTGAGGCCCGTACCCGGATCGTCGGCCTGTCCACGGGCACCCGCCAGCGCGTCGCCCTCGCGCATGCGCTGCTGGGCGAACCACCGCTGCTGCTCCTGGACGAACCCACGGTCGCGATGGATCCCGTGCACCGCCAACGGGTGCGCGCGCTGTTGGCCGAACTCGGCCGCACCTCCACTGTGGTGCTGTCCACCCACGACCTCGGCGACGTCCGGCGCATCTGCGACCGCGTGGCGGTGCTGCGCGCGGGAACCGTCGCGTTCACGGGTTCTCCTGCGCAGCTCGCGGCGACCGCCGGCCAGGGCCGCGATCTCGAAGACGCCTACACCGCGGCGGTGTCCGACTTTGCCGCCCGGATCCGTGCCGACCCCCCGTGAACCCCGCCGCTGAATCCGGCTACGTACCGGGTGGATGGCGCAACAGCGCTGGAGACCCTTGGTGCGAACGCACCCGAAACGGAGGCAGGATGAGCGAGCCGGTCCCTCAAGGGCCCACTCTGGCAGGAGACGCCGCCCCGCCGGAAGGAGCGGTCGACGCCCCGTCGCTTGGCGCAGTGGTATCGGCCGAGGCTCTGCGGCTGTGGCGGCGGTTCCCGCTGTGGATGACGGTCGGCATGCCCGTGGCCCTGGTACTGCCGCAGGGAGTGGTGGCGGCCCTGTCACCCGAGGGGCGCCAGGGCTATGTGTGGGACGTGTGGCTGCAGGTCGCCCTGATGTTCTGGGGCGTGTTGCTGCCGATGGCCGCGGCCCTGTACGCGGGGGTGGCGGTGCGCCAGGACCGCCGGGCACGGCTGCTGCTCCACTCCTACGGATTCCGCCCCGGCCGGCTCCTCCTCGGCAAGTTCACCGCTCTGGCGGGAATGGGATTCGCCAGCGCACTGCTGCTGACCTGCCTGCTGCTCGCGCTGGCCGTGCTCTTCGGCCAGACCGGTGCGCTGCTCCAGGTTGCGGCCGGCGGCATGGTCCCGTGGCTGGCAAGCCTGGCGGCACTCGCGCTGTGCCTGGTCGTCGCGCACGCCTGGGGATTCACCGCGACCATGTGCACCGGGGTGGCCGGCATGATGTTCGGCGCTCTCCTGGCGGACAAGGCGGTGTGGTGGCTGATCCCGCTCGCCTGGCCGATGCGGGCGGTGGTCCCGCTGGCGGGCATCGAAGCGTCGGGCGTCCCCCTGTCCGCGGACGACCCGTTGCGCGACTTGACCGTGCTGCCGATCGCCGTGGGGCTGTCCGCTGCGTTGACCGCCGCGGCGCTGGCGGTCGGCTGCCGCTACGTGAACCGGAAGGAACTGTGATGACCGAGGCGCTGCGCATTGCGGGGGCGAGCAAGTCACTGGGCGGCAATACCGCACTGCAGGAGGCCGCAATCACCGTGCACTCCGGCGAGGTCTACGGGCTGCTCGGGCCGAACGGAGCCGGTAAGACGACTATGATGAAGGCGATCGCCGGCCTGCTCCACCTCGACTCGGGAGAGATAGCGTTGTTCGGGCGGCCGATGTCGGCCCGGTCGCGTGTCGAGGTCGGCACCCTCATCGAGGGCCCTGCGCTGTGGCCCCACCTCAACGCCCTGGAGCACATCCGCGTGCACGCCCGGCTGCGCGGCGTCCCCCGGGAGTGGGGACTCCAGGCGCTGAGCTCGCTCGGGATGGCTGATGTCGCCAAACGCCCGACTTCGGCCTATTCGTTAGGGATGCGGTGGCGGCTGGGCATCGTGCTGGCACTGCTCGCCCGCCCGCGGCTGCTGGTGCTGGACGAGCCCACGAACGGGTTGGATCCCGTCGGGATGCGCGACATCCGCGCACTGCTGCGCAACCTGGCCGCAGCCGGGGTCACGACTCTGGTCTCCAGTCACCAACTGGACCAGGTCGCCCGCACGTGCGACCGGGTCGGGGTGCTCGTGTCCGGCAGCACGGCCTATGAGGGTCCGCTTGAGGGATTGGCCGTCGGCAGCGATCTCGAAACCGGGTTCTTCGACCTGGTCACCCGCGCCGATGCCGGTACCCGATAACCGGGGCCGAGCGGGTCAGGAAGCGGCCAGGGAACGCGCGTAATTGACCGATTGCAGCACTTGGGTAATCGTGTTCCGGTTTTGCACCGGCACCATCGTCGAGTGGAACATCCCGTTGGCCTGCACGGTGACCTGCACGTGCCCCGTGGTCTTCTCCTCCTTCATCAGCAGGAAGAGCAGACCGAACAGCCCGAGCCCGCACGCCCAGATGAAAACCGCAAGCGACAGCACCGCGAGAACGATCCCGGTGGTCGAAATGCTCTGCGTGGTGTGGCTCATGTCGGTGGCGGTCCACGTGGTGCCTTTGATGGGAAAGCGTCCCGCAGGAGTGGTGACCGAATACTGGGAGATCGAGATATCGCCAATGGTGGCCAGCACCGGATCGTTCGCCGGAACCGCAGCGTAGGGGGCTTCGTAGCCCCCGGTCTGCGGCCCCTGCTCGTAGGGAACCATCGCCCCCGGCGGTGGGCCGTCATACGGCTGGCCACCCGGCGGAGTCCCCGGCTGCCCGAACGGGTCCGACTGAAATGGAGGGCGGTAAGGATCGTCGGGATCGGGCGGCGGCTGGGGGAAATGGCTCATGCTCCCGATTCTCGCAAAGCCCGGAGGCAACAGGAACTGTTCCGCCGCATCGGCGCAGGATTCCGCCGCCGTGTCCGCCCGGGCGCCGGGCCACCCGGCCACTTGGCCGCCGCGCCCGGCCGACACGCCCGCCCCGCTGCCCGGGCAGGGGCGTCTGCCAAGATGGGCGGCGACGGCACGAAGGAACGCGGTGGGAACCCGCGGCTGTCCCGCAACTGTCAGGGCCCGCCCTCCGCCCGCCGGAGCGCCGCCCGAGCCAGGAACTTCGACCGTCGTGCACCTGTCCGGTTACGGGGCGAGGACCCCGGCTCTGCCAATAGAAGGACTACGCGTGGCTACGATCCTGCTGCTGTCCACCGCCGACACCGAGTTGCTGGCGGCCCGGGCCGCCGAATCCGGCTACCGCACCGCGAACCCGGCCCGCACCGACCCGGACGAGCTCGGCGACCTGCTCGACGGCGCCGATCTGGCGGTGGTGCGGCTGCTCGGCGGCAGCGAGGCCTGGCCCCGCGGACTGGAGCGGCTGCGCACCAGCGGGGTGCCGCTCGTGGCACTGGGCGGCGAGGACGCTCCCGACGCCGAGATGATCGCGCACTCCACCGTTCCCTCGGGTGTCGCCACCGACGCCCACGCCTACCTGCGCGAAGGCGGAATCGGCAACCTGCGCGAGCTCGCCCGCTTCCTTTCCGACACGGTGCTGCTGACGGGCGAGGGCTTCGAGCCCCCCGAGACCATGCCCGAGTACGGAATCCACGCGATCGGGCCGCGCACCGCCGGCGGCGGTCCGGCGGCCGAGCCCGGCGGGACCGCCGCACCCGCGGGGGCAGCCGGGGCCGAGCCCAGCCCCACCGTGGCCGTCGTGTTCTACCGCGCCCACGAACTGTCCGGCAACACGGCCTTCGTCGACACGCTGTGCCACGCCATCGAGGACGCCGGCGGCACACCGCTACCGGTCTTCTCCGGTTCGCTGCGCGGCCTTTCCCGCGAAACCGCCCCCGGCCTGTTCGAGATCCTCGACCGCGCCGACGCCGTCATCACCACGGTGCTCGCCGCGGGCGGCGCCGTGGCCGCCGACGCCAGCGGCGGCGGCGACGAGGACGCCTGGGACGCCGGCGCGCTCGCCGCATTGGACGTGCCGATCCTGCAAGGGCTGGTGCTCACCTCCACCCGCGAACGCTGGCAGGCCTCCGACGCCGCGCTGACCCCCATGGACGCCGGCATGCAGGTGGCCATCCCCGAGTTCGACGGCCGGCTGGTCACCGTGCCGTTCTCGTTCAAGGAGATCTCCGCCGACACCGGCATCCCCGTCTACGCGGCCGACCCCGAGCGCGCCGCCCGCATCGCCGGGATCGCGGTGCGCCACGCGCGGCTGCACTCGGTGCCACCCGCGCGGCGCCGCCTGGGCGTGGTGCTGTCGTCCTACCCGACCAAGCACTCCCGGGTGGGCAACGCGGTCGGCCTCGACACCCCGGCCTCGGCCGTCCGGTTGTTCCGCGAGCTTGTCGAACGCGGCTACGACCTGGGCGCCGACGACTCGCTGTGGCGGGTGCCCGGCCCCGACGAGGACCGCCGTGCCGACGACGGCGACCCGCTCATCCACGCCCTGATCGCCGCGGGCGGCCACGACGTGGAGTGGCTCAGCGAGGACCAGCTCGCCGCGGCGACCAACCGGGTCCCGCTGGACGACTACACCAAGTGGTTCGAGGCCCTGCCGGCCGAGCTGCGCACGGCCGTCACCGACCACTGGGGGCCGCCGCCCGGCGATCTCTACGTCGACCACTCCAGCGGCCGCCCCGAGATCGTGCTGGCCTCGCTGCGGTTCGGCAACGTCGTGCTGATGATCCAGCCGCCGCGCGGGTTCGGCGAGAACCCCATCGCCATCTACCACAGCCCCGACCTGCCGCCCTCCCACCACTACCTGGCCGCCTACCGCTGGCTTGAGGCGCCCGCCGGCACCGCCGGCGGCGAGACCGCCACGGGCTTCGGCGCCCACGCAGTGATCCACCTGGGCAAGCACGGCACGCTGGAGTGGCTGCCCGGCAAGGGCCTGGGCCTGGCCGCCGAAGACTCGCCCGATGCGGTGCTGGGCGACCTGCCGCTCATCTACCCGTTCATCGTCAACGACCCCGGCGAGGGCACCCAGGCCAAGCGCCGCGCCCACGCCACCGTCGTCGACCACTTGGTCCCGCCGATGGCCCGCGCCGACACCTACGGCGACATCGCCAAGCTGGAGCAGCTGCTCGACGAGTACGCCATGGTCAACGACCTGGACCCCGACAAAACCCCGGCGCTGCGCGCCCAGATCTGGACCCTGATCAAGACCGCCGAGCTGCACCACGACCTGCACCAGCCGGAGATGCCCGGCGAGGACGAGTTCGACGACTTCGTCATGCACGTCGACGGCTACCTGTGCGAGATCAAGGACGTGCAGATCCGCGACGGCCTGCACATCCTCGGCCTGGCACCCGAAGGCGAGTCCCGCGTCAACCTGGCCATGGCCGTGCTGCGCGCCTCGCAGGTGTGGGGCGGCCGGGCCGGAGCGCTGCCGGGCCTGCGCGCCGTGCTCGCGGCCGCATTCGGACTGGCTGAGAAGGAACTGCTGGCCGAACCGGGTGCGCGCGCGGCCGTGCCCGAGTCCCTGACCGCGCTCGCCGACGGCCCTGCGCGCACCGCATCCGACGCCCTCGACCTCATCGACACCCTGGCCCGGCGCCTGGTCGAGCAGATGGAGGAGCGCGGCTGGGCGGCCGGCGACGCCGAGCCGGTGGTCGCCGGCGTGCTCGGCGATGCGGTACCCGCGGGCGAGGCCGCCGAGATGGCGCGTGTGCTGCGGTTCGCCGCCGAGGAGGTCGTGCCGCGGCTGGCCGCCACCACCGACGAGATCGGCGCGGTGCTGCACGCCCTGGACGGCGGCCACATCCCCGCCGGGCCTTCGGGCTCGCCCACCCGCGGGCTGGTGAACGTACTGCCCACCGGCCGCAACTTCTACTCGGTCGACCCCAAGGCCGTACCTTCCCGCAACTCCTGGGACGTGGGCCAGGCCCTCGCCGACTCGCTGGTGCGCCGGCACCTCGACGACACCGGCGACTACCCCGCGTCGGTGGGGCTGACCGTGTGGGGTACCGCAGCCATGCGCACCCAGGGCGACGACATCGCCGAGGTCCTGGCCCTGCTGGGTGTGCGCCCCACCTGGGACGACGCCTCGCGCCGGGTCACCGGGTTCGAGATCGTGCCGCCTGAGGAGCTGGGCCGGCCCCGCATCGATGTCACCCTGCGTATCTCCGGTTTCTTCCGCGACGCGTTCCCGCACGTAATCGGCCTGGTCGACGACGCCATCAAGGCGGTCTCCGAACTCGACGAACCCGCCGACCAGAACTTCCCGCGCGCCCACGCGCTGGCCGACCACACCGAGCACGGCGACTGGCGGCGCGCCACCACACGCATCTTCGGTTCGCGCCCCGGCGCCTACGGGGCGGGCCTGCTGCCGCTCATCGACACCCGCAATTGGCGCGACGACGCCGACCTCGCCGAGGTGTACGCGGTCTGGGGCGGCTACGCCTACGGCCGCGGCCTCGACGGCCGCGAGGCCCGCACCGACATGGAGTCCTCGTTCCGCCGCATTTCCGTGGCCGCCAAGAACCAGGACACCCGCGAGCACGACATCGTCGACTCCGACGACTACTTCCAGTACCACGGCGGCATGGTCGCGATGGTCCGCCGGCTCACCGGTGCCAACCCCGAGGCCTATGTCGGCGACTCCGCGGTGCCCGACCAGGTCAAGACCCGCACCCTGGGCGAGGAGACCCGCCGCGTCTTCCGCGCCCGGGTGGTCAACCCCCGATGGATCGCGGCCATGCGCAGGCACGGCTACAAGGGTGCGTTCGAGCTCGCCGCAACGGTCGATTACCTGTTCGGCTACGACGCCACCGCCGGTGTCGTCGACGACTGGATGTACGCCAAGCTCGCCGAGACCTACGTCTTCGACCCCGAGAACCGCGAGTTCCTGGAGCAGTCCAACCCGTGGGCGCTGCGCGGTATGACCGAGCGCCTGCTTGAGGCGGCCGAGCGCGAGCTGTGGGAGCAGCCCGACCCCGAGGTACTCGACCGGCTGCGCGAGACCTACCTGGCGTTGGAGGGCGACCTGGAAGACCAGGGCTGAGCAGAAGACCCGACCCGAGCCG
>NZ_BAAGYZ010000060.1:0-13058 GCF_054778995.1 Streptomonospora sediminis | reverse complement strand
CCGGTCCCGCCCGCTGCGCGGGCCCGCATCCGCCGCACCGGCGGGCGCGGGCCGCCCCCGTCCCAGCCGTCTGCGGCCGTCCCCGGAATGTGACCCCGCCCTGTGTGGTTGGTCACTGTTGAGGGGTAGTTTTAGGACTAGCCGCGTCCGGACGGGAGGTCGGTATCCATGCCGATTTGGGTCCTCTGGCTGATCGCGGCCGCCGCCCTGGGGATCGCCGAGGTTTTCACCCTCACCCTGGCTCTGGGCCTGCTCGCCGCCGCAGCGCTGATCGCCGGTGTCGTCGGCGCCGTGGGCATGGGTTTCGCCACGCAGACCGCCGCCTTTGTCATCGCCGCCGCCGCCGGTCTGCTGGTGGTCCGCCCCATCGCAAAACGCCACCTGCGCCAGCCGCCGCCGCTGCGGTCGGGTACCGACCGATTGGTCGGCCAGTCCGCGGTCGTTGTCAACGAGGTCACCGGCGAGCAGGGGCGCATCAAGCTCTCCGGCGAGGAGTGGTCGGCCCGCTGCATCGACGAGGACGCGGTGATACCCCCGGGCACGCGGGTCGACGTCATGGAGATCGACGGCGCGACGGCGGTCGTGTACCCGAGGGAGGCATTGCCGTGATCACGCCGTATCCCGTGTTTTCCCCCAGCACTTAGCCCGGCCCCGTCCGCTGGGGCATCCAGGAGGTAGCCATGGGGATCGACATCCTCTTCATCGTCATCGCTGTCCTGGCAGTACTCGCCGTCATATCCACGGTGCGCATCGTCCCGCAGGCGCGGGCCTACAACATCGAGCGGTTCGGGCGGTACATGCGCACGCTGCAGCCGGGGCTGAACTTCATCATCCCGGTCGTCGACCGCGTCAACACCAAGTACGACCTGCGCGAGCAGGTGTTCTCGTCCAAGCCGCAGCCGGTGATCACCGAGGACAACCTCGTCGTGAACATCGACACCGTGCTCTACTACCAGATCACCGAACCGCGGGCCGCCGCCTACGAGGTCGCCAACTACCTGGCGGCCATCGACCAGCTGACCGTGACCACGCTGCGCAACGTCATCGGCGGCATGGACCTGGAGCGCACCCTCACCTCGCGCGAGGAGATCAACACCACCCTGCGCGGCGTGCTCGACGACGCCACCGGCAAGTGGGGCATCCGGGTCAACCGGGTCGAGATCAAGGCCATCGACCCGCCGCCGTCCATCAAGGAGGCGATGGAGAAGCAGATGCGCGCCGAACGCGACAAGCGCGCGGTCGTGCTGCACGCCGAAGGTGAGCGGCAGTCGCGCATCCTCACCGCCGAAGGCGCCCGCCAGCAGGCGATCCTGGAGGCACAGGGCGACCAGCAGGCGCGCATCCTGCGGGCCGACGGCGAGGCGCAAGCGGTCGAGCGCGTCTTCCAAGCGGTGCACGCCAACAACGCCGACCCCAAGGTGCTCGCCTACAAGTACCTGGAGACCCTGCCGCACCTGGCCAACGGCGAAGGCAACACGTTCTGGGTCATTCCGGGCGAGCTCAGCCAGGCGGTGCAGAACGTCAGCAAGGCCTTCTCGGCCGAAACCGCTGCCGCCGCGCCCGAAGGCGCCGGCGAGCAGCAGCCCGAGGGCGGCGACGAAGGCGAGTCCGCCCCGGCCGAGCTCACCTCGGGCCAGCGCCGGGGTACCGCTGCCGCGGCGGCCGACCAGGCCGCCGAGATCGCCGCCGAAGCCGTGGCCAGCGCACGCAAGGAGGCCGCGGCCGCCGCCGGCGCGGCCGGCGGAGTGCCCGAACCGCGCCCGCGCAACCAGGAGTGACCGGGCGGGGCGGTCCGCGCCGCCGGTCCGCCCCGGCCTTGCCCGTCCGTACCGGGCCGAATCCCTGCGAGCCCGGACTTGCGGACAACACCGCGGTTCGAGCAGGACGCCGAGACAAACCGCCGCTCAGTCAAGGCGCGCCCGCCGTATGCGCTGCTACCCGCCGCTGTCGCCGGCGGTGCCGGTGGTGGCGCCGGGCTCGCCGAGGCGCTGGACCTCGAAGCGGTGGAACCCGACCGCCGGGGTGTCGGTTTCGCTGCCGCGGCGCTTGACCGTGACGCCGGCCATGCGTGCCTGGGAATCCGCGGCGTTGTCGGGCAGCGGTTCCGGATCGACGGCCTCCAGCACGTGCTCGCCGTTGACCCACAGGTTGATGGCCATGTTGCCGGACTCGTCGGGTTCGCAGGTCATGGTGAGCGTGTTGGTGACGGGGTCGGAGCCGCCGCCTCCGCCGGCATCCTGGTTGTCCCGTTCCAGCGGCAACGTGCCGGGCGGCTCCACGAACCCGCCCACGTCGTCGGTGCCGGCCAGCGCCGCCTGGCCGGATTCACCGCCGGCGCGCCGGATCTGCGCGCTGCCGCCGTCGAAGCGCACCAGCCCTTCGTAGTGGGTATCGATTTCCTCGTCGTCGGACTCCTGGCGCCAGCACCGGACCCCGTACTCGCTGTAGGGCGGCCCGGCCAGCGGCTCGGCCTCGGCGCGGACCAGCACCGACTCGGGGTACTCACCCTCGTAAGGGGGGTAGGCGCCGATGCTGCCGTCGTAGCTGTTGTACTCCGACACGCGCAGCACCAGCCCGTGGTCGGGGTGGTAGGCGTATTCGTAGGAGTCGTCGTCGGGTTCGTAGAGGTCGTAATCCCAGGCCCCGCCTGCGAAGTCGTCCTCGTAGACCAGCGTGCCCTCGGGCGGGCCGTCGAGCAGCACCGCTGCGACCCCGGCCACGCCCCCGGCGATCAGCAGCAGCACGGTCGCGCCGGCGCCGATGAGCATGGCGGTGCGGCGCTTGCGGGGAGCTGGGCCGCCGGTGGAGGCGCCGCCGGTTTCGCCGGGCGGCGCAGAACCGCCGCCGACCGCGGCGGGTTGGCCGAACGGCGGCGACCCCGCACTGTGGGGCGGCTGAAGGGCGGGGGAGTAAGGCTGCTGGGGACCCGATGGCGGCCCGTAAGGCATCGGGGCCTGCGGACCCGGCCCCGGCCCGTACGCAGCGGGACCGGGCGGCGGGCCGTGGTGCTGGGGCGGCGCGCCGGATGGGGGGAACCCGCCGCCGGGTGCCGGGTGGCCGGCCCCATCAGTGCCGGGCCGGGCGGCCGGAGGTGCCTGCGGGTGCGGGCCGGCCGGGGCAGCGGGGCCGGGGCCGTCGGCGGTGTTGCGGCCGTGGGGCGTTTGGGGGCCCGATGCGGGTGCCGCCGGCCCTTCGGGGTCGGGCAGGGTATGGGACGGCAGAGTCGGCGGCGGCCCCTCCGCCGCGCCGGGCGGAACGGCGCGGGTGGCGGGCTCGGTAGGGGCCTCGCCGCCTCCAGGGTCCGCCCCTGCACCTGACTCGGCGGCGGCCTCAGGGGACTCGGCGGCCTCAGGGGACTCGGCGGTCGCAGCGGGCTCGGTGGGCGCCGCACCGGCCGGTGCGGCGCCGGCGGCTCCTGCCGCCGCGGCAGCGCCCGCCGCACCTGCCGCACCTGCTGCGCCGCCGCCGGTGGAGCGGGCGGTGGAAGGCGGTGTCCAGGACTTGACGACGGTGCTGTCCACGGTCGCCTCGGCGGGATCCTCCTGGCCGACCAGGGCGTTCAGCAGTTGCTGGGCGGTGGGCCGGTTGCGGGGGTCTTTATCCAAGGCGCTGCGGGTGAGATCGACCAGGCGCGAGTCGAGCCCGGCCAGGTCGGCTTCGCCCGTGCTGATCTGGTGGAGCACGGCCGGAACCGAGGGGGCGTCGAAGGGCGCCTTGCCGGTTCCGGCATAGGCCACCAGGCAGCCCCAGGAGAAGATGTCGGAGGCGGGGGTGATCGTGCCGCCCGCGATCAGCTCCGGCGCGAGGTAGGAGGGCGTGCCCATCAGTTGGCTGGAGCGGGTGACGGCGCTTTCGTCGTCCATGGCGCGGGCGATGCCGAAGTCGATGACCTTGGGTCCGACCGCGGAGAGCAGCACGTTGCCGGGTTTGAGGTCGCGGTGGATGACACCTGCGCGGTGGATGGCGGCCAGCGCGGCGGCCACGCCCAGCGCGAGGCTTTCCAGGGTGCCGCCCGCCATGGCCCCGTCGGCGCTGATGGCCTCGCTGAGATTGGGGCCGGGCACGTACTCGGAGACGATGAGCAGCGGGTCGCCGTCGAGCCGGGCGTCGAGGACGCCGGCGGTGGAGAACCGGGCGACTTTGCGGGCGGATTCGACTTCGCGGGCGAACCGGCGGCGGAAGTCGGGGTCGTCGCTGAGGTCGGGGTGGATGAGTTTGACGGCGACCAGCCGGTCGGCGGTGTCGCGGGCGAGGTAGACGGTGCCCATGCCGCCCCGTCCCAGCCGGCCTTCGATCCGGTAGCCGCCGAGTTCGTGAGGATCGCCGGTGCGGAGGGGTTTGGCGCGCTCGCGCCCGTTTTCCGTCACGTTGCTGGGTTCCTTAGAGGGCTGAAGGGGGTGAGGTCGGCGTGGTTCGCGCTCATAGCGTACAGACGCCCCGATGGGGCCGCATCGGGCTGATTCGCTGGTCTTCATAGTGCTTGGGGGCGGGTGCTCCCGATTTTAGGCACCCGGTTTCCGGGCGGACCGCACTTTCGACAGACTGCGCCGCGCTGCGGTTCCACTGGGTTCGCGGATCCGCTATGGTTAGTACATACGTTCGAATTCGAGCCTGTCCTTCCCCGCAGGCCGAGTCGTTCCCGTTTCGGGAAGCCGCGCTTGAGGGGAGTGTCGCCGGTGGGCCACGTCTACGGGGTCCCGATCACCGTTACCGAGCACGAGGGGCGGCCGGTGCGCTTCGTGTGGCAGCAGCGGGTCTACAACGTCCGGCGCATCGTCGACCACTGGATCACACTGCGCGCCGACTGGTCGCCCGATGTCGAGGACCAGTTGCCCCAGCGCGCCCACTGGCGGGTCGAGGCCGGCGCGATGGGATCGCCGGGCGTCTACGAACTCCAGCACGATTCCACCTCGCAGGAATGGCTGCTGGCCCGCATCTGGGACTGAGCCGGCCCGTTGCGCGCCGCCTCCGCGCCCCCTGCTGCGGCCGGCTGTCCGCATCCGGCCCGTCGGATCCGGCCGCCGCGGGCATCACCGGGCGGTCTGCCGGCGCGGCCCGCCGCACAGCTACAGCGGCGGGCGGCGCCGGCCGTATGCCGTGGCCTGTTCGAACGCGCGCCCGATCTGCAGCACCCGGACATCTGCCCGGTGCGGGCCGACGATCTGCAGCCCCACCGGCAGCCCGTCCGGCGTGAACCCGCCCGGTACCGACAGCGCAGGGCACCCGGTCACCGTGATGTGCGAGCACGACCGCATCCAGTCCAAGTAGCTCTGCTGCGGGGCGCCGTCGATGTCGGTTGGGTACTCCAGGCCGGCGTCGAAGGGCACCACCTGGCTGACCGGCATCAGCAGGGCGTCGTAACGCTCGAAAAACTCCCGGACCTGGTGGTGGATCTGCGTGCGGGTCAGTTCGGCGCGGGCCACGTCGGCGCCCGAGAGCGTCCGGCCCTCCTCGATGTTCCGGGCCAGGCTGGGCTTGATCCGGTCGGGGGCGGCGTCCAGCAGTCCGCCCAGCGTGGCGGCGAACTGCCAGGCGCGCAGGGTGCGGAACACGTCGTCGGCGCCGGCGAGGTCGGGGGCGTCCGCCGCGACCTCGCAGCCCAGCCCGGCGAACACCTGCAGCGCGGGCGCAAGAGCGTCGGTCACGGCTCGTTCGCACGGCGCCGACCCGCCCAGGTCCGGCGACCAGGCAAGGCGCAGCCCGTGCAGGCCGGTCTCCGCCAGGGGCGGCGCGAAGGCCGATCCGGGTTCGTCCAGGGCGATGGGGCTGCGCGGGTCGGGCCCGGCCAGCACCGATAGCAGCAGGGCGGTGTCGCCGACCTCGCGCGCCATCGGCCCCTGCACCGAAAGCGCGGACCAGCCCAGTTCCGCGGGGTACCGGGGCACCCGCCCCGGCGACGGGCGCAGCCCCACCACGTTGTTGAACGAGGCCGGGTTGCGCAGCGAACCGCCCATGTCCGACCCCTCGGCCAGCGGGTGCAGCCCCGCCGCCAGCGCCGCGGCCGCACCGCCGCTGCTGCCTCCGGCCGAGCACGCGGGGTCATAGGGGTTGCGGGTCAGCCCGTGGACGGGGTTGAACGTGTGCGACCCGGCGGCGAACTCGGGGGTGTTGGTCTTGCCGATGGTGATGGCGCCGGCCGACCGCATGCGTTCCACGACCAGCTCGTCGTGTGCGGGCACGTAGTGCGCGAACAACGGCGAACCGAAGGTGGTGGCCAGCCCCGCTGTCTCGTGGGTGTCCTTGTGTGCCATGGGCAGGCCGTGCAGCGGCCCGACCTCCTCGCCGGCGGCCAGGCGCTCGTCGGCGGCGCCCGCCTCGTCCATGGCCCGTTCGGCGCACAGCGAGACGACGGCGTTGATCGCCGGGTTCACCGCCTCGATCCGCTCCAGGTGGGCGCGCACCACCTCGCGCGCGCAGACGTCGCGCCTGCGCAGCAGCGATGCGAGTTCCAGTGCCGGGCGGTGGGTGAGGTCGTCGTTGTGCATCGGTGGCGGTGCCCTCCCGGTCGTCGGGCGCGGCCCCCGCCGGGCGGCGGCGGGACGGGCGGCTCGGCGGCTGCGGAGCGCCGCGGCCAAGCGGCCCGGCCGCAGCCCGGCGTGGCGGGTAGCCGGATGTGTCCATCCCATCCCCATCCGGCGTCCGCCGCAACGGCCATCATCGCCCGATTGCCGCCGCGGCACCGGGCGGATTCCGCCGAGGCCGCGGGTGGCGTGCGTACGGGCCGATGCGGTGGGAGCGGGCCGGGGGCGGTGTGAGACTCTGGTGGGCGGTGCCGACGCTGAGGCGGATTGCCGGGTTCTCCCCGGATATTCCGCGCCAGTACGCAGGAACCCGGTGCGAATCCGGGACGGTCCCGCCACTGTGACCAGGGAGCGGACCCGCGGCGATCGCCACTGCCGGACGACCCGGCGGGAAGGCGGCGGGCAAGCGGTGATCTGGAAGCCAGGACACTGCGCGGCACCGCACAGGACCCCCTATGGGCGTGGATTCCCGAGGAAGGACTGACCTGCGTGAGCGCTCCTGCTCGCTACCCCTTCAGCGCGGTTGTCGGCATGGACGACATGAAACTCGCGCTGCTGATCAATGCCGTCTCCCCGGCTGTCGGCGGCGTCCTGGTCCGCGGCGAGAAAGGCACCGCCAAGTCGACGGTGGTGCGCGCCCTGGCGGCGCTGCTGCCCGATCTCGACGTTGTCGGTGACTGCCGGTTCGGCTGCGACCCCGCCGACCCCGACCTCGAGTGCCCCGACGGCCCGCACTCCGGCTCCGCGGTACCCCGCGAGCGACCGGCGCGGCTGGTGGAACTGCCGGTGGGCGCCAGCGAAGACCGGCTCGTGGGCTCGCTCGACATCGAACGGGCGCTCACCGAGGGCGTCAAGGCGTTCGACCCGGGCCTGCTCGCCGAGGCCCACCGCGGCGTCCTCTACGTCGACGAGGTCAACCTGCTGCACGACCACCTCGTCGACCTGCTGCTGGACGCCGCCGCCATGGGCACCTCGCACGTGGAGCGCGAAGGCGTGTCGGTGCGCCACGCCGCCCGTTTCCTGCTGGTGGGCACCATGAACCCGGAGGAGGGCGAGCTGCGGCCGCAGCTGCTGGACCGCTTCGGGCTGACCGTGGAGGTCGCCGCAACCCGCGACCCCCACCTGCGCGCCGACGTGGTGCGCCGCCGGCTCGCCTTCGAGACCGACCCCGACGGATTCGCCGCCGGCTACGCCGAAGAAGAGGCCGAGCTGGCCGGGCGCATCCGCGCCGCCCGCAAGCGGCTGCCCGGCGTCGTGCTCACCGACGCTGCGCTGCGGCAGGTGACAGCGGTCTGCGCGGCCTTCGACGTCGACGGGTTGCGCGCCGACATCGTCACCGCCCGGGCCGCGATGGCGCTGGCGGCGTGGCGCGACCGCGGCGAGGTCACCGCCGAGGACGTGCGCGATGCCGCACGGCTGGCGCTGCCGCACCGCCGCAGGCGCGACCCCTTTGACGCGCCCGATCTCGACGAGGGCCGGCTCGACGAGGCGATGGAGCAGGCCGCGGGTGATGCCGACCCAAAAGACCCGGGCGATCCGGCGGATCCTGACGACGACCCCGACGGCGGGGGCGGCGGGAACACCGGCGCCGACAGCGGTGGCGATGGCGGCGCCGGGTCCGGCGGGCCCGACGCGCAGGAGCCGCAGGCCCCGGAGGTCCCGCAGGATTCGCCGGGGGACGCCTCCGCCCCCGATGGGGGCCAAGAGGGTGCGGACGACAACGGCGCCGCAGGCCCCAAGCCCCCTGCCGGCTCCGGCGGCCGCCCCGACGAGGACGCCCCGGACCGCGGCGAGCAGCCGCCGCCCGAGCCGCAGCACTCCGGCGAGGGCAAGCAGGCCGAGGCCGGCGAGACCTACCGGCCGCGCCTGTTCAGCCTGAGCGGTGTGGGCGAGGGCGCGCCGGGGCGGCGCTCCCGTGCGCAGACCCCTTTCGGGCGCACCTCGGGTGCGCGCGTGCCCCGCACGGGCGTGCGCGGGCTGCACCTGACCGCGACCCTGCGCGCGGCGGCGCCCTACCAGCGCGCCCGCGGCCGCACCGGCCCCGGGCTGCTGGTGCGCGGGGGCGACCTGCGGGAGGTGGTGCGCGAAGGGCGCGAGGGCAACCTGGTGCTGTTCTGCGTGGACGCCAGCGGCTCCATGGCCGCCCGCGAGCGGATGCGCGCCGTCAAGGGGGCGGTGCTCAGCCTGCTGATGGACGCCTACCAGCGGCGCGACAAGGTCGGGCTGATCACGTTCCGCGGCACCGGAGCGGCCGTGGAGCTGCCGCCGACCTCTTCGGTTGAGGCGGGCGCGCGCCGACTGCGCGAACTGCGCACCGGAGGGCGCACGCCGCTCGCGGCGGGCCTGCTCCGTTCGGCGGAGGTGCTGCGTGTCGAGCGGCTGCGCGACCCCAGCCGCCGCCCGCTGCTGGTGGTGGTCACCGATGGCCGCGCGACCCAGGGCGGGCTGCCCGACGCGCTGCGCGCCGGGGCGCGGATCGGCGCCCAGGGAGTGCAGGGTGTCGTCGTCGACTGCGAGACCGGGCCGGTGCGCCTGGGACTGGCCGCGCGCTTGGCCGCCGAGATGGGCGGGGAGTCGGTGACCCTGGGCGAACTGGGTGCCGACACGCTGAGCGGCGTGGTGCGCTCGGCCCGCAGCGCCGCCTGACCGCGGCGCGGACACGCGGGCCGCCCCGGCACCGGGCCGGCCGTGCCGGCACCCGGACGTGCGCAGCCCTGCGCCTACCCGATCGACCGATTCATTCGAGGACCGAGGAGAAGACCCACATGCCGCAAGGCCAACCTGCCCAGGTGCCCGACGACGGACTGACCACGCGCCAGCGCCGCCACCGCCCGCTGCTGATGGTGCACACCGGGCCGGGCAAGGGCAAGTCGACGGCCGCGTTCGGGCTGGCCACCCGCTGCTGGTCGCAGGGCTGGGACATCGGTGTCTTCCAGTTCGTCAAGTCGGCCAAGTGGCGCATCGGCGAGGAGCGGGCGCTGCGCGTGCTCGGCGAAACCGGCGAGGGCGGCCGTGTCGACTGGAACAAGATGGGCGAGGGCTGGTCCTGGATCCAGCGCGCCGGCACCGAAGAGGACCACGCAGCCGACGCAGCCGAGGGCTGGGCCCAGATCAAGCGCGACCTGGCCGCCGAGACCTACGGCCTCTACGTGCTGGACGAGTTCACCTATCCCATGAAGTGGGGCTGGGTGGACGTTGCCGACGTTGTGGAGACCCTGGCCCAGCGCAGCGGTCGGCAGCACGTCGTCATCACCGGCCGCGACGCCGACCCCCGGCTGCTGGAGGCGGCCGATCTGGTCACCGAAATGACCAAGGTCAAACACCCCATGGACGCCGGGCAGAAGGGCCAGCGCGGCATCGAGTGGTAGGCGCCCGCCGCGCCTGCGGCCCGCCGCGCACCGGCGGCCGCGGGCGCCGCGGGGGGACCGCCCAGGGTGTGTTCGGTAGGTCCGTCCGGCGGGTTCCGCCGGGACACTAGCGGGCGCCGCCCATGCCCAGGTCGGCGGGGATGAGGCTGTAGGCCGCCAGGTCGGTGCGGCCTGAGTGCAGCGGCATCGCGTTGCGTTCCACGCCTTCGAAGACGAACCCCGCCTTCTCGGCGACCCGGCGCGACGCCGCGTTGCCCGTGGCCGCCTTCAGCTCGACCCGCTGGAAGGCCTGGTCGGTCAGCGCCCACCGGGAGACGGCCGCCACGGCTTCGGTGGCCAGCCCCCGCCCGCGCGCCCACGGCCCCAGCCAGTAGCCGACCTCGGTGGAGCGGGCGCGCCAGATGGTGCGGACCAGGCCCACCGACCCGGCGTAGGCCCCGGTCGCGGACTCGATGGCCGCCCACTGCTGGCCGTCGCCGCCCACGCGGGCCTGCGGCGCCTCGACCAGGCACCAGTTCTCCGCGTCGGCGCGCGTGTAGGGCTCGCCGGGGTGCGGCAGCGGCAGCCAGCGCTGCACCTCGGGGTCGGTTATGCCGCGGTGGACCGGGTCGATGTCCTCGCTCGTGTGCGCCCGCAGCACCAGCCGGTCGGTGTGCAGGACCACCGACGGCATCATCGGCGTTTCCGCCGGGCTCGTCACAGGACACCCCTCTCGGTGTAGGCGCGTGCAGCCTGCAGGAACCGGCCGGCGGTATCCGGGCGGCCGGCCCAGTGCAGGTGCAGATAGGAAGCGCAGATCGTGTCAGAGGCGAATCCTTCGCCGCCATCTTTTTTCCACTGCCACGCAGGCCGGGCCCCCAACCGGGGTTCGACGGCGGTGCGGTGGAACTCGTGGCCGCGCACGCGGGTGCCCGCCCGCGCCAGCAGGGTGTCGCCGACCGCCACGGCCGACCGGTAGCCCAGGGTGAGCGACCCGGTCATGGCCGCGTCAGCGGGCAGCACGCCGCACATCGGCGCACCGTCGAGACTGCGCGCAAGGTACAGCAGCCCGGCGCACTCGGCTGCGATCGGGGCGCCGCGTGCGGCCAGCGCGGCGACCGCCCCGCGCAGCGGCTCGTTGGCCGACAGTTCCGCCGCGTGCACCTCGGGGAACCCGCCGCCGACGATCAGCGCGTCGGTGCCCTCGGGCAGCGACTCGTCGCGCAGCGGATCGACCGTGTGCACCTCGGCGCCGCCGGCCTGCAGCAGTTCCGCCTGCTCGGTGTAACCGAAGGTGAACGCGGGCCCGCCGAACACGGCGACCCGCGGCGGGCGCGATCCGGCACCCGGGCTGGCGCCCGCACCGGTCCGGGAAACGGCGCCGGCCGCCTCCCAGGGTTCGGCCGCCAGGTCGGGGGCCGCGCTCGCCACGGCCAGCACCGCGTCCAGGTCGCAGGAGCCGGCCACCAGCGCGCCGAGCTCCCGCACGGCCCGGTGCGCCTCGCCGGCGCGTTCGGCGGCCGGGATCAGGCCGAGGTGGCGCGAAGGGGTGCTGACATCCGCACTGCGCCGGATCGCCCCGAGGACGGGCACCCCGACCTCCTCCAACGCATCGCGCAGCAGCCGTTCGTGGCGCTCGGAACCCACGCGGTTCAGGATCACCCCGGCGATGCGCACCCGCGGGTCATAGGTACAGAAGCCGTGCACCAGGGCGGCCACCGACCGGGAGGTGCGGGCGGCGTCGACCACCAGCACGACCGGAGCGCCCAGCAGCGCGGCCACGTGCGCCGTGGAGCCGGAGTCGCCGGGGCCGGCGAACCCCGCGGAGTCGGACGCGCCGTCGAACAGGCCCATGACCCCCTCGATGACGGCGATACCAGCACCGGCGGCCCCGTGCAGGAACAGCGGGGCGACGCGTTCCTCGCCGCACAGCACCGGGTCGAGGTTGCGCGGCGGCCGGCCGGTGGCCAGCGCATGGTAGCCGGGGTCGATGTAGTCGGGACCGACCTTGTGGCCGCTGACCTCGGTCCCGCGCTGGGCCAGCGCCGCCATGAGCCCGGTGGCGACGGTGGTCTTGCCGCTGCTCGACGCCGGGGCCGCGATCACCACGCGCGGTATCCGGGGCACGTGCTCATCCTCCTTGCCGGTGGGATCGGCCGAACACGGGCAGGCACGGCCGAAGGGCCACCTTACGGCGTGTGCGCGTCAGCCGGCACGCGCAGGTCGGGTGCGGTGTGCCGCTGTGCAGGGGCGCGACCCGCCCGCGGGCGCCGCGACCCCGCACCGATACGCTGACGTCGGTGCCCGCTGCGACGGCAACGGGCACGGACCGGCGCCGCTGCGGCACTGCGGCGGGCGCCGACGACAGCAGCCGACAAGGGAAGCGGTGGTATGGGCGCGGGCACACGGCTGGTCGGGGTCGGCGTAGGACCCGGCGACCCGGAACTGGTGACGGTCAAGGCGGTACGGCGGATGCGCGAAGCCGACGCCGTGATCGTCCCGGTGCTGGCCGGCGACGAGCCGGGCCGGGCCGAGGCGACCGTGCGGGCCCACGTCGACGGTTCCCGCATCGAACGCGCCGTCTTCGCGCTCAACGACCGGGACGGCCGCAGCGAGCGGCGGGTGCGCGCCTGGGACGAGGCCGCCCGCTCCGTTCTGCGGCACTTCGGCGCCGGGGCGGCCACGGTGGCGTTCGCCACCATCGGCGACCCCAATGTCTACTCGACCTTCACCTACCTGGCGCAGACCGTGCGCGAAGCGGCCCCCGACACCGAGGTCGAAACCGTGCCGGGTATCACCGCCATGCAGGATCTGGCCGCGCGCGCCGACCGGGTACTGGCCGAAGGCCGCGAACCCCTCACGCTGCTGCCCGTCACCGCAGGCATGGACCGGCTCGGCGCGGCCCTGGACTCCGACGCCACCGTGGTCGCCTACAAGTTCGGCCGGTTCGCGCCGCAGGTCGCCGACGCGGTGCGCGCCGCCGGCCGCGGCGACGACGCCGTTTACGGTGCCCGGCTGGGGCTGCCCGACGAGAAGATCGCGCCGCTGGCCGAACTCGGCGGCGCCGACCTGCCGTACCTGTCCACCCTCATCGCGCCCGCGCGCCGCGGAGGGCGGCGCGGCGGGAAGCTTTGAGCACCGGGCGCCGCGGGCACGGAACCGCCGGCGGCGCCGACCGCGGGGCCGCGGC
>NZ_BAAGYZ010000059.1:0-44227 GCF_054778995.1 Streptomonospora sediminis | reverse complement strand
GTCGTTTCGTTGTTTCTTCTGGGGGGCGACCCCCAGACCCCCGTGCGGTGCTCCGGAACGACGGCTTGCAGGGTGTCGCGCCCCACGCGCACGCATCCGCGACGCCGCGTTGCGGCAGTTCACGCGGCACGGCTTCAAGGGCGCGACCATGCTTCGAGGGCATCGACTATCGAGCCGCCGTCGGCCACCCTGGCCACGATCGAGCGCTGGAGATCCATGAGCAGCAGTGCGGTGTTCGCCATGCGTTGTCAGTCCTTTCAGTGGCGGCATGCCCCTGGCGGTGATCAGATCCGGACGCGCGGCGGATCGGGGCCTGCTGCACCGGGACGCCGGCGGCGGCCGGGCGAGCAGCGCTTGGCGTTGTCCCGCGTCAGCTCGCTCCAGAACGTCCTGCCGTCGTGATGACCGACGTGAAGGCGGCTTGGAGGGAGCCGGCGACCGCTGATGGATCGCCGAGGTAGCCGTTCACCATCGCTCCGTCTCGCAGGAGCATCAGCTGTTTCGCGGCGGACTCGACGTCATCGGCCGCTGCCTCCGCCGCGATGTCGGCGAATTCGTCGAGCATCCAACGGCGGTGTGCGGTTACGGCCGCGCGGACCGGGTCTTCGGGGTCGGCGAACTCCGCCGCAGCGTTGATGAACGCGCACCCCCGGAACCCCGGGCTGCAGCTCGCGGCGCCGATGTCGGTGGCCAGCGCGCGCAGTGACCCGACGGGGTCGTTCTTGCAGCGGACGCTCTGCATCCACTGGCGCTCCGCGGCGGCCTGCCCATCGAGGTATGCCACCACGAGCTCGCTCTTGGTGCGGAAGTGGCGATAGAAGGTGACCTTCGTGATGCCGACCCGCTCGATGACGCGGTCGGCGCTGGTGGCACGGATGCCGTGAGCGTAGAACAGCTCGTTCGCGGCGGTGAGGATACGTGCCCGGGTGCCGGACGCCGATGACCGTGTTGCGGGTTCGGGGGTGTCGACGTGCATCTTCTGCTCCGGTCTTGATCGGGCCGTCTTGCGCCAGCACTGCGATCAGTCTATGGTCATCCATGTAGACGTACTAGTAACTCTACCTTGGGTGGTGTGCGGGGGCATGACGCCGATGTCCGCGCTGCCGCGCACCGCCATTGCGGCTGCGCCGGCGCCGGCCGATCCGGCGACCGCGCGCCAAACCTGCCCGCTGCAGCGCACGCGGGCCCATGCTCGGCCGCTCGGTGGCAACGCCGCCACCAGCCACCACCGCTGCCTGTCCGGCACACGTTTCCACGAAAGAGAGAAGTCATGGTCACGTCCGAAACGACTTCCGCGTCGGCGTTCGCTAAGGCGTTGCGCCGCCTCTACTTCATTCGCTTCGCCTTCGCTGCGGCCTGGGCGGTGCTCGTCTTCCTGGCCTCGACCACCGCCGGGCCTCTTTTGGCGGCCCTGCTGGTCGTCTACCCGCTGTTCGATGCGGCGGCGGTGCTGTGGCAGCTCCGGACCGAGCGCGACCCGCAGCGGCCCAAGACCGCGGAGTGGATCAACGTCGTAGTCAGTGTCATAGTCGCCGTTGCCCTCGGCGCGGCCTCGACCGTGTCCATCGCCGCCGCCCTCGCGGTCTGGGGTGTATGGGCCATCGGCGCCGGGATCCCCCAGCTCGTCACCGCCATTCGCGGCCGGCGCTCCGGAGGCCAGGTGCCCCAGATGCTCAGTGGCGGCATCTCGGTCCTGGCCGGTGCGTCCTTCCTGGCCCAGGCTTTGCAGGGCGGCGGCAACATCGCCGGCGTGGGCGGGTACGCCGCCCTCGGCGGGGTGTTCTTCCTGGTCTCCGCCATCCGCCTGAGCATTCTGCTGCGGAAGCAGGTCTCATGACGCGTGCCGCGGGGCGGGCGTCCGGGTGCGGCCCGCTCGCCGCCGGTCGCGGCACCGAACGCGGCATGCGTGGCGATCGTCGCACTCGGGCCTGCCGGCGCCCGACGCTGTCAGCGCAGGTGCGGTGATGGGCACCAGATGTGCACCAATGTGACCCGATTAGCGGTGTTCGCCAGGATCTACCGCTACAATTGCTGCCGAAGGCAACGATCGACCGGACCACCGAGTCCGCGGATCCGTCGGCATCGGACGCGCAGCGACCGGTCGGCCGGGTGTGGCGAGCCGGGCACGCAGTGTGAAACCACCTCGTTGTTCACGGATTGCCTGCATCAGGACGAAAATACTTGGTGTCGGCAACATTCGGTGGTATTCCACGGAGCGAGCGGCCGTGCGCGTAGAGTGTTGTATGGCGTCCCGCGGGCGGTCCCGGCTTACCCGGTGACCGTTGCGTATTGTATTGGTGTCGGGACGGCAAAATGGTCCTCCGGTGCCAATGGGAGAGTTCAGGTCGGGTTCCATTGGCGGTCATGTCGAGTAGTTAATTCTGCAGTGCGTGAGAATTTGCAGGTGAAGCGGCTCCGGTGGGTCCGGATGCGTTTGCATCTGCGGGTTCCCGCATAGGAGTCGGAGCTCAGTGCGGTAGTCCGCCGCTGACCGGCCCGTTATTCCCGCTGAACTCGCGGTTGACCTGGTCAGCAGCCTTGCGTAGGACGAAACCGGTGGTCGCGGCGCTGCCGGGCGCAGCGGTGCGGCCCCTGGGCGCGGCTACGGGTTCGGTTGCCGAGTTCATTGTTTATGCGTTTTTCCACACTATGGCGATAGATGTCCGATAGAACGCTGGTAAAACCGCGTTTGGGGCTTGCGCGAAGTGTTGCCGGTGGCTTATCTTACGTCCGGGGATGGATGAACGATGCAATGGAAAGGTGCACTGTGTTAAAGAAGACCTGCGCGGTCATCGCACTCGCTGTCGCCGCGGTTCTCGCGCCTTCGATTCCAGCTGCCACCGCTGACTCAGCAGAGGCTGCAACTGCCGGCTTCAACTGGTTCTAGGGGCTTGGCCCCCGGTATCGGGTAGCCGTCCGATGGAGAACGCCGTTTCCCAGCCCGTGCCCCCGGGCGGGAAGCGGCGTTCGCATGCCATCGGGCGACCGGTTCGGGGCCGGTTGGCCCCGCACTGGTTCCACAGCGTCGCCGAACGGGTAGGCAACCGAGCGTGAACCCGCGCCAGCAGTAGAAAGCAGGCGAGACCGGTGTCCGATTCGCCCTCTCGACCGGACGATCCCTCGCCGGACCCGTCCGAGCGTGGCCGCTACCCCGGCGGAAGGGAATACCCGCGGGGCTACCACGCTCCCGGCGGCTACCATCTGCCACCCGATACCGACGAACCCGCGCTGCCGGTGGATCCGCCCCCGCCGCACGAAACCGGACCCGGCTCCGAGCCGCCCGGCGGCGATGGCGCCCCGGTGGCGGCAGAGCGGTTCCGCCGCGACACCCCCGCCCGCCGCAAGGTCATCCCCGAGACCGGTGGAAAGGGTTATTGGCGCCTGGGAATCAGCACGGCGCTGTTCGTCATGATCACGGCCGGATCGGCCGACTACATCCCGGCGACCACCCGCGCCGGGTGGCACCTGGTGTTCTGGGCGCTGCTGGGAACGGCGGCCCTGGCGGCGGTCTACCGCGAGCGGCGCAACGGCTGGGATCCGGCGCCGCGCTGGCCGTGGCCCGCGGCCGCCATCGTGGGCACGGTCCTCACCGAAGTGCTGGTGGCGGCGGTGGGATCGCCAGCGGTCATTGTCGGGTCGGTCGTAGTAGGCGGGATCGGGCTGTTCTTGGTGATGATGTTCGGCTGAGGTGCCGCGGCGGCAGGCTGAGCAGGTGTTGCGGCGCACCCGGCGGTTGGACCGCGCGAACGCTCAGGTGGCCTCGCTGTCGAACGGCGGGCGCTTGCCGTTGAGCTGGGAGGCGGGCCGGCGCTCGGTACCGGAGTCGTCGTCATCGGCTTCCCAGAAGTGCTTCTGCACGAACCGCCGCGGGTTCAGGTCCTGCACGTCGAAGTCCTTGAACTCCGGCCCCAGGCCCTCCCGGATGTCGCTCTTGGCGCTGTCGGCCATGTTCCGCAGCTGCCGCAGCACCCGCCCGATCTGCCCCGCCGCCTTGGGCAACTGGTCGGGGCCGAAGATCAGTAGTGCGAGCAGAGCCAGGGCGATGAACTCGCCCCACCCGATGTTGAACACGCCCGGATCCTCCGATGGCAATTGGTGGTTGCTCCGGCCTCCTAGCAGATTAGCCGGTATTGCGGCGGCGCCGGACAACGGACGGCGACTTGGGGATGACCACCCTTCGCGGCACCGCTCCCACCGGGCCTACCGGTCCGCTGCCGAAACGCCCCCGGCGCTACAGTTGAGCCGTCCGCAGCGGAGCGCAGGATGCGGCGCGCAGCGTCTGCGCCAAGGGAGGTGGCGGTGTCGGGTGGGCGGGTGACCGGTGGGCCGGCCGCGGCAACCCCGGTGGCGGAGACCCCCCTGCGCCGCTGGGCGCGCGGCGTGGTCGACCACCGCTGGTTCCAGGCGGCGATCGTCGTACTGATCCTGCTGAACTCCGCCACGCTGGGCCTGGAAACCTACGTGGACGGTCCCCTCGCGCACGCGGGCGGCCTGCTCATCCTCGCCGAGGTCGTGTTCGTCACCGCTTTCGCCGCCGAGTTGCTGCTCAAGTTCCTCGCCCTCGGCAGGGCGTTCTTCCGCGACCCGTGGAACTGGTTCGACATGGTGGTGGTCGGGATCGCGCTGGTCCCGGCGTCAGCGGGGTTCTCCGTGTTGCGGATGCTGCGTATTCTGCGCATCCTGCGGCTGGTCCGGGTGGTCCCGCAGATGCGCACGATCATCTCGGCGCTGTTCCGTTCGGTTCCGGGCATGGGCACCGTCATCGGCCTACTGCTGATCATCGTGTACACCGCCGCGGTGCTGGGGGAGCGGCTCTTCCACGAGATCGATCCCGAGCACTTCGGCGACCTGGGTACGACCCTGTACACCATGTTCGTACTGCTGACCACCGAGGACTGGCCCGAGGTGGCCCAGCCGGTGCTGGAGCGCGAGCCGATGGCATGGGTGTTCTTCATCGGCTACATCGTGCTGACCGCGTTCATCATGCTGAACCTGGTGATCGGTGTGATCGTCACCGCACTGGAGCAGGAGGTCAACGCCCAGCGCTGGCAGGAGGACCAGGAACTGGAGTTGGCCCAGCACCAATCGGTGATGACACGGCTGGAGGAGCTGACCGAACAGGTGGCCCGGCTCAGTGAGCAGGTGCGGGCGCTGGGCGGCACCGCCGGGGGCGCGGCCGCCGGCAGCGGCGGCGGGCCTGCGGAGTACTCCGGCGGGTCCGCTGAAGCGGCCGCCGCCCTGCCGGATCCGGCGGAACCCGCCGGCTCCGCTGACCGTGCGGGCGGGACCCATGAGAACCATGAGGACACCGGGCCGATGGCCCGTGCGGACGCCGTGAACGGGGATTGAAAAGCAGAAAGCCCTTCGCCCGATAAGCCGGACGAAGGGCCGAGAAACGAATTCAGGCGACGTTAGAGTGCACGCACGTTGGACGCCTGCGGGCCCTTGGGGCCCTGGGTGATCTCGAACTCGACCGACTGGTCCTCTTCCAGGTTCCGGAAGCCGGTACCCGCGATCGCCGAGTAGTGAACGAACACGTCCGGTCCACCGCCTTCAACGGCGATAAAACCGAAACCCTTCTCAGAGTTGAACCACTTCACGGTGCCCTGAGCCATCTGCTCTCCCTTTGGGGACTACTTCGGGGCCGCACCCTGCTGGCCCCGGGTTGCTGAGCGCCCGTCCCCCGGGAGTTCTTGCCCAAACGACCAGCGCCCACGTGAAGTTCCGTGAGGCGCCTGGGCCGTCCATGGAAACTACAACCGCAACCGGTTAGTGAGACTACCAGCCGCCAACACGCGTTGCCGAGTCTTGGCGGCCCGAAAACCAGTGTTCAAAGACCGGTCATTCCACGGTGCCGTTCCTGTTGATTTCACTCCGCCGGCAAGGTAATGAGGAGAATCCGGCCGCCCGCCGGCAGCGGGCGGGCCCGGCTACGCGGCACGCGGATCGGGCCGCCGAACACGCACTAACCACCGCTGCCATTGCCGTAGATCCACGTCTCGAACCACATCCGCTCGGCCCACGAGTCGTAGGGGATGGTCTCGGCGCTGAGAACCGGATACAGATAGGCGAAGTTGGCGATCACCAGCAGCAGCACCACACCGAAGGCCACCCCGCCGACCACCCGGATCCAAGGCGAGTACTCCGGCTGCTTGTCGCCCGCGCCCATGGCCAGCCCCAGCGCCAGCACGATCGCCAGCACCACAAACGGCAGCATCGGCAGCGCGTAGAACACGAACATGGTGCGGTCGGGGTAGGCGAACCACGGCAGCCACCCCGCCGCCACACCCAGCAGCACCGCGCCGGCGCGCCAGTCGCGGTAGGTCACCCACCAGACCAGCATCGCCACGACCGCGATGATGCCCAGCCACCACACCGCCGGTGTGCCGATGCTCAGGATCGTCGTGGAGCAGTCGGGCGCGCCGCAGGTGGCGGGCTGGTCGCTGTAGTAGAACGCCACCGGGGTGCGCATGATGGGCCACTCCCACGGGTGCGACGCGTAGTCGTGCGCCTTCGACAGCCCGCTGTGGAAGGAGTACATCTGCTGGTGGTAGTGGGCCAAGCTGCGCAGCGCGTTGACCGGTGCCTGCACGAGCGCGGGTGCGTTCTCCAGCCACCCGGACATGTTCTGCGCGCCCCACTGGCGGCCGTAACCGCCGCTCGTGGCGAACCAGCCGCTCCAGGTGGCCACATAGGCGGCGGCCGCAACCCCCACCATCTGGAAGAACGCCGGGACGGCGTCGAATCCCAGCCAGCGCAGCGCCGCGCGGTTGTGGCCTGTGCTGCGGCGCGCACCGTAGTCCCAAGCCACGGTCAGCAGCCCGAACGCGGCCAGGTAGAACAGCGCCGACCACTTGCAGCCCACCGCCATGCCCAGGAACAGGCCGGCGGCAACCCGCCACCAGCGCATCCCCAGCCAGTTGGCGGCTCCGGCGCCCTGCTCGGCGGTCCGCGCCAGCCGGGCGCGGTTGCGGTCGCGGTCGATCACCAGGCAGCCGAAACCCGCCAGCATGAAGAACGTCAGGAACATGTCGACCATGGCGATGCGGCTCAGCGTGAAGTGCAGGCCGTCCAGCGCCATGATCAGCCCCGCTGCGCAACCCAGCAGCCACGAGCGCGTCATCCGCTGGGCGATGCGCACCAGCAGCAGCACCGACAGCGCACCGAAGACCGCCGAAGCCAGCCGCCAGCCTTCCGGCTCGACCGCGGCGGTGCCCGGCAGCAGGTCCCACAGCCGCTCGCCGCCCGCGATCAGCCACTTGGCAAGGGGCGGGTGCACCACGAAATCGGCGCCGCCGCTCCAAATGCTGTCGTTGCCCCGCGCGAGCATCGCGTCGGCGCGCTCCAGCGTTTCGTGCTCGTAGCCGAAGACCCACATCGACAGGGCGTTCTTGGCGTAGTAGGTCTCGTCGAAGTAGATCTCGCCGGGCCGACCCAGCCCGATCAGGCGCAGCGCGCCGGCGAACAGGGCCAGCGCCACCGCGCCGACCCACCCCGCCCAGGCCGGCTGCGGCATCGGCGGCACCAAGCGCGAGCGGACCGATGCCCGCCAGCTCGGATCGGGTTCGACGGTGGCTTCGGGTGCGGTGGTGGTCATGTCGGCTCTTAAGGTTGGGGCACGGGTGGTCGGTTTTTTTACCGCGCGGCGGGGCCGCTGCGGATGGGGCCGTGCGGCCGTTCCGGCGCGGCGCGGGTCCGTTCGTCCGTGCGCGTTTCCGGGGCTTGCGCGCTGGGCCCGGTCGGGCCGCCGCGGGGCGGGGCCGCTCTCCGATCCCGGGTCATCCGCAGAACACTCCCTTACCGTAGCGTCTAGAGAATGGGTGCAACGTGACCGCAGGGCCGAGACGGGCCGAGGATCCGGGCGCCGCGCAGCAGCCGGGAACGCTGACTCTGGCGGGACTGCCCATCGGCAACCGCGACGACGCCCCGCCGCGGCTGCTGCGCGCCCTGGCGGGCGCGGACATCATCGCCGCGGAGGATACCCGGCGGCTGCGCCAGTTCGCCGCCCGAGCGGACCTGCGGCTCGGCGGCGAGTCCGGTGCACGGGTGGTCTCCTATTTCGACGCCAACGAGCCCCGCAGAGCCGAGGAGCTGCTCGGTGAGCTGCAGGCGGGCCGCGACGTGCTCGTCGTAACCGATGCGGGCATGCCCGGCGTCTCCGACCCCGGTTACCGGCTGGTGGCGGCGTGTGCCGAGGCCGGCGTGCCGGTGACCGCGGTTCCGGGGCCCACAGCGGTCACCACCGCGCTGGTCCTGTCGGGGCTGCCGACCGACCGGTTCTGCTTCGAGGGGTTCGCCCCCCGCAAGGGGCAGGCCGGCCACTTCGGCGGGCTGGCGGCCGAACGGCGCACCATGGTCTTCTTCGAGAGCCCGCACCGCCTGGCCGCCACGCTGGCGGCCATGGCAGCGGCGTTCGGCCCCGACCGGCGCGCGGCGGTGTGCCGGGAGCTGACCAAGACCTACGAGGAGGTGCGGCGCGGTCCGCTGGCCGAACTGGCCGAATGGGCCGGCGGCCAGATGCGCGGGGAGATCACCATCGTGGTGGCCGGCGCCGACCCCGCAGCCGTGTCCCGCACCCCCGAGGACCTGGCGGCGGCCGTTGCCGAACGCGAGGCCGAAGGCGTCTCACGCAAAGACGCCGTCCGCGAGGTCGCCCGCGAACTCGGGGTACCCAAGCGCGAGGTCTACGACGCCGCACACCGCTGAATAAGCGGCGCCCCGCGGGCCCGGTCCGAAAACCGGCCCCGCGGGGCGGAGGTCGGCGGCCAGGCTTGCCAGGCCTGGCCGGCCCACTGGCCTGCTAGACGACCGCGCCGTCGGTCTGCTCGCGGGCGTTGCGCATTTCCTTGCGCTGCTTGGTGCGCTTCTCGCGGATGACGTGCGGCGGTGCGGTCTTGTCCCAGCGCTGCAGCCACGACGCGAGCGGCGCCGCCACGAACACCGTTGAGAACACACCCGATACCAGGCCGACCAGCATGGCCACGGAGAAGTCGCGCAGCGACGCCCCGCCGAAGACCGCAAGCGTGGCCAGGATGAACACACCGCCGATGGTGGTGTTCACCGTTCGCGGGATGGTGTTCAGGATGGCCGTGTTGGTGATCTTGGCGAAGCTCGACTTGGTGTCGTTGGCCCAATCGTCGCGCACCCGGTCGAACACCACCACCGAGTCGTTCACCGAGAATCCGATAACACTCAGGATGGCCGCGAGGAACACGCCGTCGATGGGCCGGCCCAGCCAGCAGAACAGGCCGATGACCAGGACGATGTCGAACGCCAGCGCCAGCATGGTCGACACACCGAAGGACCAGCGGAACCGCCAGGCCAGGTAGACCATCTGCAGCGCCAGCGCCGCCACCAGCGCGATGAGAGCGCGGTTGCGCAGTTCGTCGCCCATACTGGGGCCGATCTTCTGGTCGGAGATCACCTCGGCGCCGCCGGCTTCGGACGCCAGCGCCCCGCGGATGTCGGCGGCCTCCTCGTCGCTGATCGGTCCGGTGCGCACGGAGAGGTCGCCGTCGCCGGACTCCTGCACGACCGCGTTGGGGAACCCGGTTTCGGTGATGGCGTCGCGCGCATCACTGGTGCTGATGCTCTGCTCGGTCGTGAAGTCCATGACCCGGCCGCCGGTGAACTCGACGCCGAAGTTGGGCGTGCGGATCAGCACGCCGGCCACCGCCACGACGGCGATCATCGCCGCGATGCCCAGCCACAGCTTGCCGCGCGACATCAGGTCGGGGTTGCGCTTGATCAGCCAGGTGCGCACCGTGCTGATCTTGGAGATGCCGGTGACGGCAGGGCGCTTCTGGACGGCCTTGCGCCGCACCGCCCATTCGACCAGCACTCGGGCGATCACCAGGGCCGACACCATCGAGGCGATGGTGCCCAGGCCCAGGGTCACACCGAAGCCCCGCACCGTGCCCGACGCGAAGACGAACAGCAGCGCCGCGGCGATGAGCGTGGTGATGTTGGTGTCGACCACCGCACTCCAGGCCTTCTGCGAGCCCTGGACGAACGCCTTCTGCAGGTTCGGCGGGATCGCCCGGCGCCTGCGGCGCGAGAGCGCACCCCCCGACCCGGACTCGGTTTCGGTATCGCCCGCGTCGGCCATGCCCGCGGACTTGTTGGCCCGGTAGACCTTGTCCTGCTGCTGGTACTCCTCGCGCGCTCGTTCGAAAATGAGCACGTTGGCGTCGATGGCCATGCCGATGGCCAGCACGAACCCGGCCAAGCCGGGCAGCGTGAGCGTCGCGCTCAGCGCCACCAGTGCCGCGTAGGCGATCAGCGTGTAGCAGGCCAGCGCCAGCGAGGCCAGGAAGCCGACGAGGCGGTAGGCGACGCAGATGTAGATGCCGGTCAGCACGATGCCGACAGCGCCGGCGATGAGGCTGGCCTTGATGGCGTCGGCGCCCAGGGTCGGGCCGACGGTCTGGCGCTGGACCTCGGTGACCGGCAGCGGCAGCGAGCCGCCTTCGATCAGCACGGCCAGGTCTTCCGCGCTCTCCTGGTTGAACGTGCTACTGGTGATGGTGGTCTGGCCGCCGGTCTGGCCGACGTCGCAGGCGGTGTCCTGGGTGACCTCGGGCGAGGAGATGACCTTGTCGTCCAGCACGATGGCGACCCTGCGCTGGGGCTGGCCGGGGTCGGCACAGGCGGCCTTGCCGGTGAGGTCGGCCCAGGCGTCGTCGCCGCTGCCCTTGAAGTTGACGTTGACCTGCCACTGGGTCTGCGTGGCCGGGTCGAGAACGGCTTCGGCACTGGCGACCTGGTCGCCCTGGATCCGGGACTTGCCGAGCTGGAGCTGCTGGCCCTGCTCGTCGGCCAGGGTGCGGGCGACCTTGTCGGGGTCGGCCGCCTGCTGCTGCGGAGCGCCTCCGGCGCCGGCACCGCCGCCCTGGCCCTGCATGAGCTGCTCAAGCTGCTCCTGCTGTTCCTGGGTCATCTCGCCGGAGCCGCCGCCTTCGCCCCCGGAACCGCCGGAACCGCCGTCTCCGGAGCCGCCCTGGCCGTCGGTGGGCGCGCGGGCCTCATCGGCCGGAGCGTTGGCGGAGTCGCCGCCTGCACCGCCGCCCGCGGCGCCGGGCATGCCGCCCATGCCACCGGGCATGCCCATGCCACCGCCCTGCGACGGCTGGATACCGAGCACCGGGTGGAAGGTGAGCTGCGCGGTCTGGCCGAGGATGTCGGCGGCCTCGGCGGGGTCCTGCACACCGGGCAGTTCGACGATGATGCGGTTCTCGCCGGAGCGCGACATCGTGGCTTCGCTGACGCCGAGGCTGTCGATGCGCTCGCGCAGCACCTCGATGACCTGGTCGGTGTTTTCGGCGTTGGCCTCGGTGCCGTCGCGGCCTTCCTGGGTTTCCAGGACGAATTGGGTGCCGCCGCTGAGGTCGAGCCCCAGCTTCGGCGGTATGAACCATGCGGCACCGAAGGCGCCGATGATGATGGCGAGGGAGACGATGCCGCGCAACCAGCGCGTCCCGGCTCCCGATTGGGTGGACAATTGACTACCTTTCACGAACATTCATGCAGACTCGGCGGCGGGCGGCGCGCCCGGCCGCTGTTGGACGGGTTCACATGTGTTCGGTGAAGGGCGGCGCCCGGCCGAAAGGCAGCGCGAAGGCGCCGTTGAGATCGGGCATGTCCTCCGAGCCGGGCGGCGCCACCCGGGCCCAGGGGCGGCCGAGGTCGGCGATCCAGGGCAGCACGGGAGTGTAGGCATCGGGGTGGTCGCGCACCATCGGTCGGTGGTCGGTGCTCCACGATGTCAGCGCGACCGCCACTGCGCCGGAGTCGCGTTCGGCCAGTAGGGTGCGGTCCCGATCGGAGTCTTCGGACCCGGAATCGGATCGGGATCCGGACCTGGAACCGGAATCGGGGTCGGGCCGGGGCTCGGGCCGCGGTTGCGGCATGGCGCCGACCGCCAGCGGTGCGTGCCGCGCCGCCTGTGCGGGCATCGCGGCCGCGCTCGGCGACAGCGGGGCACCGACCAGCAGCAGGGCTGTCGCGACGAGCGACGCCAGGGCACGGAAGACCATGGCGACCACCGTGACCACCGCCTTCGTCGAACATGGGCCGCGGGCCGTCTGCGGGCCCGGCGCGGCGGCCGGGCGAGCGCTTACTATCGGCAAACGAGCCTAAGCGCCAACACTACCGACGTGCGAGCCCCCTGCGCGCCGTGGCGGCTCGGCCTGCCGAGGCCGCGCGGGTCTGCCGGCAGCCGGCAGGGCACTGTGCGGCGCGCCGCATGCGGGGGCCGCAAGGGCGAGCGGTGCCCCTGCGGCCTCGGGAACGTGCGGCGGGAAGCGGGGTGCCGGGCGGCGGCTCCGGCCGCGGCGGTTTCCACAGGCGCACCGATCGGGGTGAATCGCGGCCCCGGCCCCCTTAGGCTTGGGGCATGTCGTCGAAACGCCACATCCTGACCGCGGTGGCCTGGCCCTACGCCAACGGCCCCCGCCACATTGGGCACGTCTCCGGGTTCGGGGTCCCCTCCGACGTCTTCGCGCGGTTCCAGCGAATGTCCGGGCACGAGGTCCTGATGGTCAGCGGCACCGACGAGCACGGCACGCCGGTGCAGGTCCAGGCCGACCAAGAGGGCGCCACCCCGCGCGAACTCGCCGACCGCTACAACCGGGTCATCGTCGAGGACCTGGTCGCGCTCGGGCTGTCCTACGACCTGTTCACCCGCACCACCACCGGCAACCACTACGCCGTCGCCCAGGAACTGTTCACCGGGCTCTACAACAACGGCTACATCTTCACCCACACCACCAAGGGCGCCATGTCGCCCTCAACCGGCCGCACGCTGCCCGACCGCTACATCGAGGGCACCTGCCCCATCTGCGGCTACGCAAGCGCACGCGGCGACCAGTGCGACAACTGCGGCAACCAGCTCGACCCTCTCGACCTCATCGACCCGGTCTCGAAGGTCAACGGCGAAACCCCGCGGTTCGTCGACACCGAACACTTCATGCTGGACCTTCCCGCGTTCACTGAGGCCCTGGGCGCCTACCTGCAGTCCAAGTCCGGCCAGTGGCGGCCCAACGTGCTGAAGTTCTCGCTGAACCTGCTCGACGACCTCCAGCCCCGGGCGGTCACCCGCGACCTCAACTGGGGCGTGCCGATCCCGCTCGAAGGCTGGAACGAAAACGCCAACAAGCGGCTGTACGTGTGGTTCGACGCGGTCATCGGCTACCTGTCCGCGGCCGTCGAATGGGCGCAGCGCACCGGTAGCCCCGATGCCTGGCGCCGCTGGTGGCAGGACTCGCAGGCCGAGGGCTACTACTTCATGGGCAAGGACAACATCGTCTTCCACGCCGAGATCTGGCCCGCCATGCTCATGGGCTACAACGGGCTCGGCGACCGCGGCGGCGAACCCGGCCGGCTGGGTGCGATGAACCTGCCCACCGAGGTCGTGTCCAGCGAGTTCCTCACCATGGAGGGGCGCAAGTTCTCCTCGTCGCGGCGCGTGGCCATCTACGTCCGCGAGTTCCTGGAGCGCTACTCCGCCGACGCGCTGCGCTACTACATCATCGCGGCCGGACCCGAAACCCAGGACACCGACTTCACCTGGGCCGAGTTCGTCCGGCGGAACAACGACGAACTCGTCGCCGCATGGGGCAACCTGGTCAACCGGTCGATCTCCATGGCCGCCAAGTACGTCGGCGCCATCCCCGAGGCCGGCGAACTCACCGACGACGACCGCCGCGTGCTGGCCGGTTCCGCGGCCGCGTTCGACGCCGTCGGCGAGCACTTGAACCACTCCCGCTTCAAGCTGGGCCTGCAGGAGGCCATGCGCACCGTCGCCGAGGCCAACAAGTACATCTCCGACCAGGCACCCTGGGCGCTGCGCAAGACCGATACCGAGCGGATGCATACGGTGCTGCACGTTGCGCTGCAACTCGTCCGCGATGCCAACGCCCTGCTCACCCCGTTCCTGCCGGCGTCGGCCAACAAGGTCCACGCCATGCTGGGCGGTACCGGCGTGTGGTCGGGTATGCCGCGCATCGCCACCGCCACCGATACCATCGGCGGCGACCCCGAACCCAGCGAGTACCCGGTCATCACCGGCGACTACGCCGACGACCAGGCCGCGTGGGAATCCGTGCCGATCCGGCCGGGTACCGCACTGGCGCCCCCCACGCCGCTGTTCACCAAGCTCGACCCCGCCGTGGCCGACGAAGAAGTGGCCCGGCTTGAGGAAGCCGCGCGGTAACGGCAGGCCGGCGGCACCGCCCGGCGGCCGCCCGGTCCCGGCCGGGCGCCGCCCGGCAACGGGTGCCCGGCCTTGGCCGGCGGGCACAGCGGTTGGCTGCCCCGGTGGCCAACCGCTGCGCCCGCCGGTGCCGCCCCGCCAATCCGGCCCGCAAGCACCCGTGTGCGGCCCGCGGCACCGGCGCGGCACCGACGGCACGGACCAGCAAGCGATGGAGTGAAACGACCGATGGGCAAGCGAAGCGGCAGCGCCGTGCGGAACCGGAACGCCCAGACCCCGCCCGAGGCGCCTGAGCCGCTGCGGGTGGCCGTGGGCGACAGCCACACCCACATGGACATGCAGACCCCCGATGTCCCCGAGATCATCGCGGCGGCCGAGGCCGTCGGCGTCACCCCGCTGATGCAGGTCGGGGTCGACCTCGCGTCCTCGCAGTGGGCCGCCGACATCGCCGCCGAACACCCCACGGTCTGGGCGGCCGCCGCGCTGCACCCCAACGAGGCTCCCCGCATCGTGCACGGCGACGGCGCAGCGGGCGTTGAGGCCGACGACACCGACTGGGCCGGCAAGGCCCGCCCGCCCGAAGGATTCGCCGGGCTCGACACCGCCCTGGCCGGGATCGACCGGCTGGCCGCGCTGCCGCAGGTCCGCGCGGTCGGCGAGACCGGCCTCGACTACTACCGCACCGGTGCCGAGGGCATGGCGGCCCAGCAGGAGTCGTTCCGGCGCCATATCGCCATCGCCAAACGGCACGGCACGGCGCTGATGATCCACGACCGCGACGCCCACGAGGACGTGCTGGCCATCCTCGCCGAGGAAGGCGCACCCGAGACCGTGGTGTTCCACTGCTTCTCCGGCGACGCCGAGATGGCCAAGATCTGCGCCGCCAACGGCTACTTCATGAGCTTCGCGGGCAACGTCACCTTCGCCAGCGCCGAACCCCTCCGCGAGGCCGCAGCGCTGGCACCCGCCGAACTTGTGCTCGTCGAGACCGACGCGCCCTTCCTCACACCCAAGCCCTACCGGGGCCGGCCCAACGCTCCTTACCTTGTGCCCCACACGCTGCGCGCCCTTGCCGCGGCCAAGGGCATGGCCGAAGACGACCTGGCCACCGCCGTCGCGGCGAACGGTCGGCGCGCCTTCGGGCTGGACCGCCCCGCATAACAGCAGGCTCCCGGGCCGCTGGGGAGCCGGGTTGGCCGGTGGCCGGGTCCGTTACTCCGGTTCGCCCTCCGGCGCTGCGGTAAGGCCGTCCAGGCCCCACTCCGCCAGGGTCGCGCCGAGGCCGGGTTCGCAGAACCCCGGGTCGCGGGTGGCGCGGCCCGGGGTGCGGTCGAAACGGGGAGCCGGGCCCGGGTACAGCCGGCCGTCGTTGCGCACCACCGAGCCTCGGGCGCGCACGTGCGGGTGGTCGGCGGCCTCGGCCATCGACAGCACCGGCTGTACGCACGCGTCGGTATCCCCGAACACCGCGGCCCACTCGTCGCGCGTGCGGGTGCGCAGCACCTCGGCGAAACGTGTGCGCAGCACGGGCCAGTTCTCGCGGTCCCACTGGCCGGGCAGGTCGGCTTCAGCCAGCCCGACCCCCGCCAGGAAGGCCGCGTAGAACTGCGGCTCGATGCAGCCCACCGAGACGTGGCGGCCGTCGGCGCACTCGTAGACGTCGTACCAGGGGGCGCCGGTGTCGAGGTAGTTGGTGCCGCGTTCGTCGGTCCACGCGCCGCGCTCGCGGTCCTCGTAGACCATGGACATCAGCAGGGCGCTGCCGTCGACCATGGCGGCGTCGACCACCTGGCCGCGGCCCGATGTCTGGCGCTCCACCAGCGCGCTGAGGATTCCGGTCACCACGAACATGGTGCCGCCGCCGAAATCGCCGAGCAGGTTGACCGGAGGGACCGGTGGGCCGCCGCGGCGGCCGATGCTGTGCAGCGCGCCGTTGAGGGATATGTAGTTCATGTCGTGGCCGGCCACCTGGGCCAGCGGCCCGTCCTGGCCCCACCCGGTCATTCGGGCGTAGACCAGCCGCGGGTTGAGCTCCAGGCAGGTGTCGGGTCCCAGCGCGCGCCGCTCCATGACGCCCGGGCGGAAGCCCTCCAGCAGCACGTCTGCGGCGGCCACCACCTGCCGCGCGGTGGACAGGCCCTCCTCCGACTTCAGGTCCGCTTCCAGCACGGGCCGACCGGCGCTCATGTGCGGACGGTTGCCCTGGCGGGCGGCTTCGGCGGCGCCGGGCCGGTCCAGCCGGACGACCGACGCGCCGAGGTCGGCGAGCAGCATGGCGGCCATGGGCCCGGGACCGATCCCGGCGAACTCCACGACCCGGATTCCGTGCAAGGGACCCATTGGCGACCTTTCCTGGGGCGGCGATCCGGGAACAGGGGCCAACGCTAGCAAGCGGAGATCCGGCGGCACGATGCCCCGCTATCCGGATTCGGTCAGACCGAAAGCGCCTTGGCAAGGGGTGTGATACTTTCCCGTACGCGGCCGTGGTCGGATGAGGCACTCTCAGCCCCCGACTGCCGCGAGCCGCCCGCCGGAGACCCCCGCATCCTCCGGCCCGCGCGCCTGAGAATCCCCTCCCGTCCGTGAGCGATCGCGAAGGCCGAGACCAACGTGCGTAGTCCGTCGAACCGCGGTTCCCACCGCGGCAGCCGCAGGGCGCCGAGCAAGCCGGGCCGCTCCGAACAGCAGGGCACCGGCCACGGCGCCGCCCCGCCGCCCGGAACGCCGGACAACCCGGCGTACCCGCAAGGCCCGGGACACCCGGAATACCCGGCGGCCGCCGGGTACGGCCCCGGTAACGCCTCCGGAGCAGGGCCCGCCGGCCCTGCCGGTACCGCGCCGCAGCAGGCGGTCGACGGCGCAACGGCCGCCTTTGCCGCCGCCGGCCCGGCGCCCGGCGGCCGGGGCGGCGGCAAGGGTGGAAATGGTGGCAAAGGCGGCAAGCGTTCCGGCGGGTTCCCGGGGTTCGGGATGCCCGACGTGCCGCTGCTGCGGTCCCGCGGCGCAGTGGTCGGTGTGCTCGCCGCGGTGGTGCTGCTCCTGGTCGGTGGCGGCACCGCTTTTGCCATGGACCAGCGCATCACCCTCAACGTTGACGGCGAACAGCAGACAGTGCACACCTACGGGTCGACCGTCCAGGACGTGCTCGACTCCGCCGGCGTGACGCTGAGCAAGCACGACGCGGTCGCGCCTTCCCCGGATTCCGAAATCGGCCGGGGCGCCAACATCCTGGTGCGGTCGGGCCGCGAGCTGACACTGAACGTCGACGGGAAGTCGAAGAAGCACTGGGTGACCGCCCTGACGGTCGGCGAGGCCCTGAACCAGATCGGCAGGGACCCCGAGTCGCTGAAACTGTCCGTCGACTCGGACAAGGCGATCCCGATGTCGGGCCTGGAGGTCGAGGGGACCGCCGCCCGCAGGGTGGTCATCCTGCGCGACCGGGTCCGGACCGAGACCGCCACCACCGCGCAAACGGTCGAGCAGGTCCTCAAAGACCACGGGATCACCCTGGGCGAGCACGACAAGGTCGATCCCAAGGCCGGCACCAAGCCCGAAGACGGCATGATCATCAACGTCACCCAGATCATCGGCGAGCCCCAGACCGAAGAGGTCCCGATCGAGGCCGAGGTCGAGGAGCGGGAGAACCCGGACCTGCCCGAGGGCGAGGAGAAGGTCGTCAAGAAGCCCAAGGACGGCGTCAAAAAGGTCACCACCGCCAAGATCATGAAGGGCGGCGTGGAGACCGAGAAGGTCATCAAGGAGAAGGTGGTCAAGAAGCCGGTCAAGGGCATCACCGAGATCGGCACCAAGCCCGAGGAACCCGAGATCGACACCTCCGGCGAAGCCTCCAGCCTCAACTGGTCCGCGCTGGCCGAGTGCGAATCGGGCGGCGACCCCACCGCGACCAACCCCGCGGGCTACTACGGGCTCTACCAGTTCTCCATGGCGTCGTGGGAGTCGGCGGGCGGCTCGGGCAACCCGGCCGACGCCAGCGCCAGCGAGCAGACCATGCGCGCGCAGAAGCTCTACGACATGGTCAACGGCAACTGGCAGGGCCAATGGCCCGAATGCGGCAAGCACCTGTTCGACTAGCCTGTTCAATTGGACACGGGTCCGCTCGGCGGCCTTTCCCGCGGTCGTCTCATGGGTGGCCTGGACCGGCCCGACCGACACGGGTCCGCTGAGCGGCCTTGCCCGCTGTCGGCCACAGGCGGTCTGAACTTGGAAAGCGGCAGCAACGGCCGCAGGAGGCGGGGCGGGCGATCACCGTTCCCGCCCGCAGGCGGCGGGCCACCCGGCGCACCGAAGTGATCATGCGGAAATGCTCAAAAAATACGGCTGAGATGGGCATTTCCGCAGGGTCATCGCCGACTACAGCCCCGCAATCCGACATAACGGACACACCTGCACCCACCGGGACCAACCGCCGCCCTCGGTGCCGCTTTCCTGCGCAGATCACCCGCCACCCGGCCGCGGACAAGGCCGCACAGCGAACCTGAGCCGCCGGCCCGCAGCGGTCGGCGCTACGGCCCCGCCGCGGGCTCCGCTGCGCCACGGGCCCGCCGCGGTGCACCGGTGTGCTGGCACAATGTGGCAGTGACCGATTCCGATGCCGACTCCGACACGGCAACCTCCCCTTCCGCCGGCGGCGCGCGCCTGCTCACCACCGGTGATGTGCGGCGGCTCGCCGAACGCACCGGCATCCGGCCGACCAAGACCCTCGGGCAGAACTTCGTCATCGACGCGGGCACCGTGCGCCGTATCGTGCGCACCTCCGGCGTCGGCGCCGACGACGTGGTGCTGGAGGTCGGGCCCGGGCTCGGTTCGCTGACACTGGCACTGCTTCCGCACAGCCGCGCCGTCACCGCGGTCGAGGTCGACCCCCGCCTGGCCGACGCGCTTCCGCAGACCGCGGCGGAGTTCGCCCCCGACCATGCCGACCGGCTGCGGGTGCTCACCGCCGATGCCATGCGTGTCACCGAGATCCCCGGCCCCGCGCCGACTGCGCTGGTCGCCAACCTGCCCTACAACGTCGCGGTCCCTGTGCTGCTGCATCTGCTGGAACTGCTGCCCAGCCTGGACCGCTGCCTGGTGATGGTGCAGGCGGAGGTCGCCGACCGGCTCGCGGCCGGGCCCGGCAGCCGCACCTACGGGTCGCCTTCGGCCAAGGCGGCCTGGTACGCCGAAGTGCGCCGAGCCGGCAGTGTCGGCCGCAGCGTGTTCTGGCCGTCGCCCAATGTCGACTCCGGGCTCGTGGCGCTGCGCCGCAGGAGTGCGCCGCCCAGCGCGGCGGGGGAGCCCGGCGCAGGCGGCGGAGCAGAGGCCACGCCCGACCGCCGCACCGTGTTCGCGGTCGTCGACGCGGCTTTTGCGCAGCGGCGCAAGACCCTGCGTGCGGCGCTGGCCGGCTGGGCGGGTTCGGCGCCCGCGGCCGAGCGGGTGCTGCGGGCCGCCGGGATCGATCCGGGCGCCCGCGGGGAGTCGCTGGACATCGGCGCGTTCGCCCGGATCGCGGCGCACGCCGACGCAGCCGATCGCGCCGGTCCCGCCGCGGATCCCGCGGCTGAGGCGCCCGGAGACCGGCCGGGCGGCGGCGCGCCCCCCGCTGGGGATCCCGCAGACGGCCCGCAGGGCTGAACCGTCCCGGAGCCCCGCTGCCGCACCGGGCGGAGCGGGTCGGCGCCGGCGCCGCGGCATGCCGGGCCGGGCGGCCCGGCCGCTCAGCGGGGCGCCGTCAGACGCTCTTGGAGACGTCGGCGACATCGATCTCGGCGGGCGAGTCGATGTCGCCGCTGCTGAGGTGCAGCGCGCCGGAGTCGACCTCGGACTCGTCCAGCACGATGAACACCAGCTTGCCCTCGGCCTGGCCCCCGCCGGGAATCGGCTGCCACAGCGACGCCTGGTTCTCGGTGACCGAGGGCTTCGACGCCGACAGGAACTCCTGCTCGCCGCGCGCCAGCCGCTGCTGGGCGTGTTCGAGGGTGACCCGATCGGCGCTGGTGTTCTGCACGGTCACCGCGAAGACGCAGTAGGTGCCGTTGGTGGCCCTCGAACGGCCTTCGACCTGCGCCGTGCACTCGTACTCGCGCACCTTGAACACCATGCGGCCGTCGCTGGCGGTGTTGGACGCCGCGGCGCCGCCGGAATCCTGGGGCCCGGCGTCCGGCGCCGCACCCGCTCCGGCGTCCTGCTCGCCATCGCCGCCGCCGTCAGACTCGCTGCCGCTGGATTTGTCCGAGCCGCCGGTGCCCGGCCAGAACAGGTTCTGCTGGCCCAGCAGGGTGAGCGTGGTGAATAGCAGCAGGACAAGGACGACCGCGGCCACGGCGGTGATGACCACCCACCGTATCCGCCGCTTGCCCGGCTGCATCGGCCGGTGCGGCGGTAGCGACGCGGGCGGCACGTAGGGCTGGGCGCGCGGACGCGTGCCCTGGCCCTGGTCTTGGCCGGGCGGCGGTACCTGCGGTATCGGGCCGGTCTGGTGCGGCGATGCGGTTGGGAACTGGCCGGTCTGGTGGCCCTGCGGACCGGGACCGTGCGGACCCGGTCCGTGCGGCGGCGGACCGTGCGGCCCGCCCTGGCCGTGCGGACCCTGCGGCCCCTGAGGCGGTGCCGGCGCGCTCTGCGCGGCCTGGCCGCCCTGAGGCTGCCCCTGCGGGCCCGGGGGCATACCGCCCGGGCGCTGCATGGGCTGGCTCTGGTGCGCCGGCTGCGCGGGCATGGGAGGCGGTTGGGGCGGTCCGGGGTAGGGGCCAGGAGGCGGCCCGCCCGGCCCGGGCGGCGGGCCCGGGTGCGGCGGTGCCGAGTGGGGCATGCCGGCGCCCGCCTGGTGCGGGTTGGGCGGCGGCCCGGGCTGGGGCATCGGCGCCATCGGCGGCAGGTTGGGGTGCCAGGAGTTGTGCAGCGCGTGGCTGACCATCTCGTTGGCGTCGTCGCCGCCAGGGGCGGCTTCTTCGCCGCCGGCCAGTTCCAGCAGCAGGTCCTGGGCCTTGGGGCGGCGTTCGGGCTCCTTGGCCAGCGCCTGGGCGACCAACCGGTCCAACGGGCTGTCGAGGCTGCCGATCTGCGGTTCGGCGAACAGCACCCGCTTGCCCAGGGTCATGGCGTCGCCGTTGCCGAAGGGGTGGACCCCGCTGCCGGCGAACGCGACCAGGCACCCCCAGGCAAAGATGTCGGCGGAGGTGGTGACCTTCTCTTCCAGGAGCTGCTCGGGCGCCATCCAACCGGGGCTGCCCATGACGATGCCGGTCTGGGTGTGGTTGGTGGCGGTGTTCATTGCCCGCGCGATACCGAAGTCGATCACCCGCGGCCCCGATAGCGACAGCAGCACGTTGGCCGGCTTGAGGTCGCGGTGCACGAGCCCGGTGCGGTGGATGGCCGCCAGCGCCGCGGCGACGCCCAGGGCGAAGCCGTGCAGGGTGCTGGAGTCCAGCGCGCCGTGTTCGGAGATGTGTTCGGCCAGGGCCGTGCCCGCGATGTACTCGGTGACCATGTAGGGGCGGCCCTCGAAGGTGCCGTGGTCGAGGACCTTGGCGGTGCAGAACGAGGCGACCCTGCGGGCGTTTTCCATCTCGTCGCGAAAGCGGGCCCGCGTGGGCTCGTCAAAGGCGAGTTCCGGCCGGATCACCTTGATGGCGACTTGGGCGCCCTTCTCGGGGGTACGGCCCAGGTAAACCGTCCCCATTCCTCCGCTGCCCAGGCGACCGGCCAGCACATAAGGACCGATGGTCGCCGGATCTCCGGCAGCCAACGGTTCCAGGTTCTTCGGGAGCCCATCCGACGGCAAGCGACCCTCCCCGACGGTGTCCTAACTCCGCCTCGCCCCAAGGTAGCGGTGATTGTGCCCTGATACCCACCCGTGCAGGCCACGGTGCCCGGATGCGGACAGCCGGGAATGCGGGGCGGATGGGGGACCGCCAAGGAGCCGCCCACCGAGTCAGCCGGTCCCGCCGGGGGCGCGGGCGCCCGGTCTCGCAGAACGGGGCTTCACTGGGGTGGGGGTTCCTTTACGATCTAGGACTCGTGACCACTACTACCGCCGTGACCGTTCGGGTCCCCGCAAAGGTGAACCTCAAGCTGGCGGTGGGGCCGGCGCGCGGAGATGGATACCACGATCTGGTCAATGTCTTCCACGCTGTAGCGCTGTTCGACGAGGTTACCGTGACCGGCGCGCCAACGCGCGCAACAGGGGGGCCTGACAGCGCCGCCGCGGGGCTCAGCGCCGAGGACGCGAGCGGCGGCGGTCTGGCCTCCCACCTGGTGCGGGTTCCTCTGGATGCGGGCAACCTGGCCTGGCGCGCGGCCGACATGCTCGCCCGCGAAATCGGTGCAACCGATCCGGTGCATCTGCGTCTGCGCAAAGCCATTCCCGTCGCGGGCGGGATGGCGGGGGGCAGCGCCGACGCCGCGGCGGCGCTGGTGGCCTGCAACGCCTTCTGGGGCGGCGGGCTCAGCCGCGAACAGCTGTTGGAACCGGCGGCCCGGCTGGGTAGCGACGTCGCCTTCCCGCTGCTGGGCGGTACGGCGGTGGGCACCGGCCGCGGCGAGGTGCTGGCGCCGGCCGAGTGCGCCGCGCGGCTGCACTGGGTCTTCGCGCTGTCAGCCGGCGGCCTGTCCACCCCGGAGGTGTTCGCCGCCTACGACCGCCTGTACCCCGCTGCGCCGCCTCCCCAGGGCGATCCCGAGTTGATGGCGGCGCTGGCAGCGGGCGACGCCCGCGCCGTCGGTGCCGCGTTGGGCAACGACCTGGAGCCCGCCGCTCTGGAGCTGCGGCCGGCGCTGGCCGGCACGTTGGAGGCCGGGCGGGCGGCGGGGGCGCTGGGCGCCTTCGTGTCGGGCTCCGGCCCCACATGCGCGTTCCTGGCCGAGTCGCCCGAGCACGCCGGCCGGATCGCCGCCGCGGTGCGCGAGGCGCCGGACTGCGTCCACACGGTCGCCACCCACGGCGACGTGCCGGGGGCGGCGGTGCTGTAGGAGCGGCGCCGGCCGGGTGCGGCGGCGGGCCGTACCGGTGAGGAGGCCCGGCCGCGCCCGGCGGCGGTCGCACCATGCCGCACGACCAGCGGACACCGGACACCGGACACTGGACGCCGGTGCCCGGTGAACGCAGCGCCGTACATCCGTGCCGGATGTCCGCGCCCGCCGAACACCGTGCCTGAGCGCATTCTCCGGGGTTGCGGCGTGCTCCGGCAGGGCCTTGACTTCAAGTTAAGTTGAGGTCCGAGACTGGCGTCATGTCAACGGCACCTGCACTGACCAGATACGCCGACCTGCCCGCGCTGATCGGGCTGATGACCGGCGACGAAAAGCACCAGATTGCGGCCGAGTCCACCCGCGAAGTCCTGTGGGTGCTCTACGACCGCATCCTCAACGTCTCCCCGGAGACCGCCGACGACCCCGACCGCGACCGGTTCCTGCTGTCCAAGGGCCACGGTCCGATGACGTTCTACGCGGTGCTCGCCGCCAAGGGCTTCATCGACCTGGCCACCCTGCGCAGCTGGACCGAGTTCGACTCCCCGCTCGGGCTGCACCCCGACCGGACGCTGATTCCCGGCGCCGAGGTGGGCAGCGGCTCGCTCGGCCACGGCCTGGGGCTGGGCGTGGGCATGGCCCTGGGGCTGCGCGCCCAGGGCCGCACCCGCCCGCGCGTGTTCGTGCTCGTCGGCGACGGCGAACTCGACGAGGGCAGCAACCACGAGGCCATCGCCGCCGCCGGCCGCCTCGGGCTGGACAACCTGACCGCCGTCGTCATCGACAACGGCTCCTCGACCCACGGATGGCCCGGCGGCATCGGCACGCGCTTCAGCGGCGAGGGATGGACCGCCCGATCCGAACAGGGCCGCGACCAGCCCGCCCTCTACGACGCACTCACCGCCCCGCACAGCGGCCGACCGCTCGCCGTGGTCGCCCGCGTCCGCCCGAAGGGATGACCGCCATGACCACCGCACCTCCCGAGCCGGCGACCGCCGTCGCCGAACAGCCGATGCGCGACACCTTCACCGACACCGTCGCCGCCGCGCTGGACACCGACCCGCGCCTTGCGGTCGTGCTGGCCGACATCTCCGCCGACCGGTTCGTCGCGGCCGCCCAGCGCCACCCCGACCGGGTCATCAACGTGGGCATCCGCGAGCAGCTGGTCGTCGGCGTCGCGGGCGGGTTGGCGCTCACGGGTATGCGCCCCGTCGCGCACACCTTTGCGCCGTTCCTGATCGAGCGCCCGTTCGAGCAGGTCAAGCTGGACCTGGGTCACCAGGGCACCGGAGCGGTACTCGTCAGTTCCGGGGCCTCCTACGACGGCTCGGGCTACGGCCGCACCCACATGGCACCGGGCGACGTCGCGCTGCTGGACACGCTGCCGGACTGGACGGTGCACGTGCCAGGCCACGCGGCCGAGGTCGTCCCGCTGCTGGAGTCGGCCATGCGCGGCGACGACCGCGTCTATGTGCGGCTGAGCGAGCGCGGCAACGCCGCCGCGCGGCCCACGGGCCCCGGACTGCTCACCGTCCGATCGGGTTCGGGCCGGTCCAGCGGAGTCGTGGTCGCGGTCGGCCCCATGCTGGACCGCGTTTTGGCCGCCACCGCGGACCTCGACGTGACGGTCGCCTACACCGCCACGGTGCGGCCCTTCGACCGCGAAGGGCTGAACCGGTTGGCGGCCCGCGCCGGGCAGGCCGACGTGCTCGTCGTCGAGCCCTACCTTGCGGGCACATCGGCGCACGAGGTCGCCGCGGCGCTGGGGGACCGCAGGCACCGCCAGCGCTCCCTGGGTGTGCGGCGCGACACAGAGGTGCGCGGTTACGGCACCCCGGCCGACCACGACCGGGCGCACGGCCTGGACACCGAGGGCATCGCCAAGCAGGCCCGCGACTTCTTCACCGCCTGACCGGCGGTTCCGGTTCCCGTTTCCGGCCCGCTGCCGGGCGGCCCAGGACGGCCGCCCCGGCGGGCCCGCGGCGCCGGCGCCTGTGGACGGTGTTCGCAGGGGTCCGCACGGGCCACCACAATGGGAAGCACGATGACGAATCTCGTGAACCTGCAAGACGTGTCCCTGTCCTACGGGCCCCTCGTGCTGCTCGACAAGGTCTCCCTCGGTGTCGACGACGGCGACCGCATCGGCGTGGTCGGGCGCAACGGCGGCGGCAAGTCCACGCTCGTCTCCGTGCTTTCCGGCCGCACCGCGCCCGACTCCGGGCGGGTGGTGCACAGCCGCGGCCTGCGCATCGGCTTCCTGCAGCAGCGCGATACCTTCCCCGACTCCACGGTGGGCGAGTTCGTGCTGGGCGACCTCGCCGAACACGAGTGGGCCGGCGACGCCCGCGTGCGCGACGTGCTGCGCGGCCTGCTCAGCGGGTGGGACCTCGGCGCGCCCATGGCCAACCTCTCCGGTGGCGAACGCAGGCGCGCCACCCTGGCGCAGCTGCTCATCGAGTCCCACGACCTCATCGTCCTCGACGAGCCCACCAACCACCTCGACATCGAGGCCATCGCCTGGCTGGCAGCGCACCTGCGCGGCCGCCGCGAGGCGCTCACGATCGTCACCCACGACCGCTGGTTCCTCGACGCCGTCACCAACCGCACCTGGGAGGTCGTCGACGGCCGCGTCGAACGCTACGAGGGCGGTTACGCCGCCTACGTGCTGGCCAAGGCCGAACGCGAACGCCTGGCCGCCGCCGCCGAGGAACGGCGGCAGAACCTCATGCGCAAGGAACTGGCCTGGTTGCGCCGCGGCCCGCCCGCGCGCACCTCCAAGCCCAAGTTCCGCATCGACGCCGCCAACGAACTCATCTCCGGCGAACCCCCGGTCCGCGACACCGTGGAACTCGTGCGCTTCGCAAGCACCCGCCTGGGCAAAACGGTCATCGACGCCGAAGACCTCACGCTCACCGCCGACGACACCACGCTTCTCGACCGGCTCACCTGGCAACTCGGTCCGGGCGACCGGGTCGGGCTCGTCGGCGTGAACGGCTCCGGCAAGACCACCCTGCTGCGGGCGATGGCCCGCGAACGCGAACCCGACGGCGGCCGGGTGCGCCACGGCAAGACCGTCAACCTCGCCCACCTGTCGCAGAGCCTGGCCGAACTGGCGCCTGAGCTGCGGCCGCTGCAGGCCATCGAGGAAGTCCGCCGGCACATCAGCATCGGCGGCCGCGAGTTCACCGCCGGCCAGATGCTGGAACGGTTCGGGTTCCGCGGCGAACGCCAGTGGACCCCCATCGGCGAACTCTCCGGCGGCGAACGGCGGCGCCTGCAGCTCCTGCGGCTGCTGATGAACGAACCCAACGTGCTGCTGCTCGACGAGCCCACCAACGACCTCGACATCGAGACCCTCACCGAGCTCGAAGACCTGCTCGACGGCTGGCCGGGGTCGCTGGTGGTGGTCAGCCACGACCGCTACTTCCTGGAGCGCGTCACCGACCGCGTGCTGGCGCTGATGGGCGACGCCGACCTGCTGTTCCTGCCGGGCGGGGTCGACGAATACCTGCAGCGCCGCGCCCAGCAGACCGAGAACACCGCGGCGGTCCCCGGCCACCGCCCCGGGGCTCCGGCCGCCTCGGGTACCGGTGCGGGCGCCGGCGCCGAACCGCAGGCCGCGGCCCCGTCGCTGTCGGCGGCCGAACGCCGCAGCGTGCAGAAGGAGATCCAGCGGATCGACCGCCGCCTGGACCGCATCACCACCCGCGAGGGCGAACTCCACGAGCAGATGGCCCAGGCCGCCGACGACTACGCCCGCCTGGCCGACCTCGACTCCGAACTGAAGACCCTGCAGGCCGAAAAGGAGGAGCTGGAAGAACTCTGGCTCACCGAATCCGAGAAAATCGGCGACTAATTTCCGGCGACGATCATGCTGGAATGCCCGTCTCAGCCTTGAAATCTGGGCATTTCCGCAGGGTCGGCGCGCCGCCCGCCAGAACGAACCAACCGATCAGAGCACTAGTGCGCCCGCTACTGCTCCGCGGCCATCAGGCCGTTGGTGTAGGCCCACGCAGCGATCTCCACGCGGTTGCGGGCCTGGAGCTTGGTCTGGACACTGCCCAGGTGGGTCTTGACCGTGCTGAGCGAGACGTACAGCCGCTCGGCCACCTCGGCGTTGGTCAGGCCCAGTGCGACCGCGCGGACTATGTCGGTCTCGCGCCCGGTGAGGTCGTGGCGGCGCGGGTCCTGGGGCCGGTGGCGGGCACCGTCGGCAAAGTGCCTCAGCAACCGCACGGTCACCTGCGGCGACACCATCGCGTCGCCGCGGGCCGCCGCCCGCACCGCCTCGATGAGCAGCGCGGCTCCCGCGTCCTTGAGGATGAATCCGACCGCGCCGTTGCCGAGCGCGGCGTGCACGTACTCGTCCAGGTCGAACGTTGTCACCACCACGACGCGCAGCGGGTCGGGCACCTGCCCGCCCGCCAGCCGGGCGGTGACCTCCAGACCGTCCAGGCCGGGCATCCGGATGTCCAGCAGGCTGACGTCGGGACGCAGCTCGCGGGCCAGTTGCAGCGCCGTGATCCCGTCGCCTGCCTCGGCGACCACCTCGATGTCGGGCTCGGCGTCCAGCATCAGCCGGAAGCCGGTGCGGACCATGCTCTGGTCGTCGGCCAGCAGTACTCGGATCGTCACTCTCGGGTTCCCGCCAAGTGGGTGCCAGGCACGGGCAGCTCCGCGCGTACCCGCCAGCCGGCGCCTTCGCGTGCGGGCCCCGCTGTGGCCTCGCCGCCGACCAACCGGGCCCGCTCGGCCATGCCGACCAGGCCGTGTCCGCCGCCGCCGCGGAACGACGACGCGCCGCCCCGGCCATTGTCGCGCACTTCCAGGCTGACCTGCCCGGGCCCCGCTGCCACATCCACGGCGATCCGGGTGGCATCGCGCGCGTGGCGCACCGCGTTGGTCACCGCCTCCTGGGAGATGCGCACCAGCGCGGCACCGACGTCGGTGGGCAGGTCGGCCACCGGGCCAGCCAGGACCACGTCGACGCGCGGCCGCCCCGGCGCTGAGGTCTGTTGCAGGTTCTGCAGCGCAGTGGCGGCGTCGTTCCCGTCGACCGGGGCGGCCGCGTCGGGCACGCGCAGCGCGGAGACGAGGCGCCGCATCGATGCGAGTGCCTGCGCCGCCGACCGCTCGATCTCGGGCAGCGCACTCTGAGCGCGGCCGGGTGCCGAATCGGAGATGTGCTGGAGCGCTTGGACCTGCACCACGATCCCGGTGATCTGGTGTGCGACCTCGTCGTGCAGGTCGCGCGCAACCGCGAGGCGTTCCTCCTGGCGTGCCCGCGCCACGTGGGACCGGCGCTGCTCCGCGCGCCACCGCAGGTAGAACCCTGCTGCGAGCCCTGCCACCACCCCCAGGACCGTTGCACTCAGCTGCCCATCAGCGGCCTCGGGCAGGTTGGTCGCGCGCAGCCGATCCGACACGAACGACGCTGCGGTGACGCCGGCGACCCCGGCTACCGGCAGCGGAGGGCAGCGGAAGGCGGTGACCGAGAGGATCAGAAGCAGTCCCGCCGCCTCAGACGCCGTGAAGGGGTAGCCGAAGAACTCCCCATTGGGCAGCGGCGCCAGCGCGGCCGATGCCGCCAGCGGCACTGCCGCCGCGGCGGTCGCGCAGGCAGCCGTCACCCTGTTCCCCGGCCGCAGGGCCAGCAGCCCCACTGCGGCCGCGGCCACGATCGCGCCCGAGGCGAACGGCAGCAGGGAAAAGACCGTGCGAGGGGGGCCTCCCCACTCGACGTCCGGGAACGCCGGCGCGGACAGCCATCCCGCCAGGTCGGTGGTCCACAGGAAGCCGAGCACGAGCGCGGCGCCGGCCACCATCCCCGTGAACAGCAGCCTGTCCGGGGTTTCCTGGTTCATTCTCGTCCCGAAGGCGGCCAACCATCGCATGCGCCAAGGCTAGACGGCCGATCGCCTGTTCCGACTCGGCCGATCGGCCGATGGGGGCGGCGGACCAAACCGGCCGTGCGGCCGATGCGCCGGCCGGCAGCAGACGGACATGCTCGTCCTTTGCCTATGTTCTGCGGCTACACGGAAGGAAACCAACGTGAACCTCGCCGCCGGCACAGCGGCCGACACCGCCGCCCCGACACACGACGCACCGCCGCCCGCCGCAGCTGACCGGCCGCGCATCCCGTTCCTCGACGCCGCGCGCGGCTGGGCGATGATCGGGGTGGTCCTGATCAATGCGGGCTCCTTCGTCACCACGGTTGCGGCGATGGAGGGCTCGGGCGGCGGCCTGTTCGCCGAGGGCGCCAACGCCGCTGCGTCGTTGCTCTTTTCGGGGCGCAGCCGCGAACTGCTGATGCTGCTGTTCGGGATCGGCGCGGCGTTGACCTGGCGGTCGGCGACCCGGCGCGGCGAGCGGCCGGTGTGGCTGCTGGTGCGGCGCTATGCGGCCCTGTTCGCCGTGTTCGGGCTCGCGCACCGCTACGTGTTCGACGGCGATATCCTCACCCTTTATTCGCTGACGGCCCTGGTCCTCGTGCCCTTGCTGCCGTTCCTGCTCGGCGGCGCCCGGTGGCGGCCGGTCGCCGTTGCCGCGGCGCTGCTGCCGATCAGCGCGGGGCTGCATCCGTTCCTGCCGCCGCTGCCGTTCGACGCGCAGTTCGGCCTGTCGACGCTGGCGGCGTTCGCCGTCGGCGTGTGGCTGGCCCGCCTGCCGCGGTTGGCCGGAGAAGCGACCGACGCGACCGACGCGGCACACACTGCCCGCCGCCCCCTGGGAGGCGGGCGCCTCGCCGGCCTGGGCGCGGTCGTGTTCGCCGCGGGCGGTGCGGCGGCCGGGGGAGCCACATTGGCCTTTCCGCGGCGGTTCGGCCCCGACGGGGTACCGGAGCCCCAGCCCGCGGTCGCCGAGGCCTCGATGAGTCTGGGCAACGACGTGCTGCTCGTGGGAGGCGCACTGCTGTACTTCGGGCTGATCTGGTGGCTGGCGGACCGCGGTGGGAAGGCGGCACGCGCGCTGGCGGTGCTCGCGCCGATCGGCCGGATGAGCCTGACGGTCTACCTCGGCAGCACGGCCCTGTTCCTGATCACCGTGAGCGGCAACGACGCCGCCTCCACGGCGGTGCAGCTGGGGATCGCCGCGGGCTACGTGCTCGCCGCGGGGGTGCTCTGCCCGCTGTGGCTGCGGTTCTTCCGGTACGGGCCGGCGGAATGGTTGTGGCGGTGCCTGACCTACCTGCGGCTGCTGCCGGTTGCACGCCGCCGCGAGAGCGCCGCGCAGGCGTGAACCGGCCCGCCGCCCGCCGCTCGGCCGCAGGCGGAGGCGGAGGCGGCTTACTCGTCGAGCGGAGAGAGCACCGACCTCAGCAGCGATGCCAGCGCGGTGCGGTCCGAGCGGGACACGCCGGCCAGCAGCGACTCCTCGTAGCTGAGCAGGTCGGCCAGTGCGGTGTCGACGCGCTCGCGCCCCTCGGCGGTCAGCCGCACCAGCACGCCGCGCTTGTCGGCTGGATCGGGGCCGCGCAGTACGAGCCCGGCGGCGGCCAACCGGTCGATGCGGTTGGTCATGGTTCCGGAGGTGACCAGGGTGGCGCGCAGCAGCCGCCCGGGGCTGAGTTCGTAGGGCGGGCCGGAGCGCCGCAGTTCGGCCAGGACGTCGAACTCCCAGGGCTCCAGGCCGTGTTCGGTGAAGACGGCGCGCCGCGCGCGGTCCAGGTGCCGGGCGAGCCGGGAGACCCGGCTCAGCACCTGCAGTGGTTCGATGTCGAGGTCGGGGCGCTCGGTGCGCCACGCCTCGACCAGGCCGTCGACCTCATCGCGCATACGCCCAGCTTATCTCTTGATATCAAGATAGTGTTGTTCGGGCGCGGTGTTCCGCCGGCGCGGCAGTGATCGGCGGGAATCCCCGCGCTCCGCCGGTCGGCAGCGGCGGAGCGCGGGTTACTCGCCGCGCTTGCGCTGGACGTGGTCCAGTTGCGGCCGGGACTCCAGGTTCGACAGCCCGTTCCAGGCCAGGTTGACCAGATGGGCGGCGACGACCTCGCGCTTGGGTTTGCGGACCTCCAGCCACCACTGGCCGGTCAGCGCCACCATGCCCACCAGCGACTGCGCGTACATCGGCGCGAGCTTGGGGTCGTAGCCCCGGCTGCGGAACTCCTCGCCCAGGATGTGCTCGACCTGGGTGGCGATGTCGCTGATGAGGCTGGCGAAGCTGCCGGTGCCCGAGGCCGCGTGGGAGTCGCGTGCCAGGATGCGGAACCCCTGGCTGTATTCCTCGACGTAGCGCAGCAGCGCCAGCGCCGCGTTCTCGACCTTGCCGCGGGGGGTGTCGGCGGTCAGCGAGTCGCCGACCATGCCCAGCAGTGTCTGCATCTCGCGGTCGACAACGACCGCGTAGACGCCCTCCTTGCCGCCGAAGTGCTCGTAGACGACGGGTTTGGACACGCCCGCCCGGGCGGCGATCTCTTCGACCGAGGTGGCGTCGAAGCCGCGTTCGGCGAAGAGTTCGCGGCCGATGTCCAGAAGCTGTTCTCGGCGCTGTTTGCCGGTCATGCGCCTGCGGCGCGACCGTGTCGGCTGCTCGCTATCGCTTTCGCTGACCGCTCGCATAGTGAGACTCACTTCAGCTCTCTGCGCTCACGCGCTTTGCGGCAAGGCGTTCGGCATTGGGCCACCGGACTTTACTCGCCCATCCGAGTTTCTCAAAGATCCAGATGACGCGGGCGGAAATGTCGATCTGCCCCTTGAGTACACCGTGGCGTGCGCAGGTGGGGTCGGCGTGGTGGAGGTTGTGCCAGGACTCGCCGAAGGACGGGATGGCCAGCCACCAAACGTTCCGGGAGCGGTCGCGGACCTCGAAGTTCTCCTCGCCGATGGTGTGGCAGATGGAGTTGATCGACCAGGTGACGTGGTGCAGCAGCGCGACCCGCACCAGGCCGGCCCAGAAGAACGCGGTCAGCGCGCCCCACCAGGACATGGTGACCAGGCCGCCGATCAGCGCGGGGCCCAGCAGGGAGAACAGCACGATCGGGCCGAACAGGCGGTCGACGCGGCGGATGTCGGTGTCCTTGAGCAGGTCCGGCGTGAACCGCTTGGGCGAGGTCTTCTCTTCGTCGAGGTAGAGCCAGGCCATGTGCGCGTAGTACAGGCCCTTGGCCACCGAGCGCCAGTCGTCGCCGAACCGCCACGGCGAGTGCGGGTCGCCGTCGGCATCGGCGTACTTGTGGTGCCGGCGGTGGTCGGCGACCCACTTGATGACGGAGCCCTGGATGGCCAGGCTGCCGGCCACCGCGAGCGCGATGCGCAGCGGGCGGCTGGCCTTGAACGAGCCGTGGGTGAAGTGCCGGTGGTAGCCGACCGTGATGCCCAGGCCGCTGACGAGATAGAACACCGCGCCGATGACGATGTCGGTGATGGACAGCCCCCACCCCCAGGCGAGCGGCACGGCGGCCGCAACGGCCAGCAGCGGGACGAAAACGAACGCGAAGACCGTGTAGCGCTCCGCCTTGCCCCGGCCCTCGGGGTCGAGTTCGGGTTCGGGTGTGCGCTTGGCGGCCTGTTGCGGCGCGATCTCGGGTGTTGCGGTCATGTGTTCACCTCGGTCGTTGGCGTGGCTGGGGTGCGGCATGGAGCACCGCTCCGGCCGTCCGACCGCGGCCGATCGCCGGAAGCTGTACCTACGCAACCGTAACCTACGGCCACGTAAGTTCCAAGTGCGGCCGCCAGTACGAAGCGCTGATGTGCCGATACCGGGCAGAGCCGCTATCGTTGGCGTGCGGAACGCGCCCCCGTCCGCGGGAGGCGCCACCGTTCTTTCCCGGGTGGTCTAAGGGCAGGACACAGGCTTTTGGTGCCTTGAGGTGAGGGTTCGAATCCTTCCCCGGGAGCCCAGTGGGGTCCGCGGCCGGATCCGCGCCGCAGGTTCGCCGCGGCGCGGGCGGGTGCGTTGGGGGCGGCTGCGGCGCGGCCGATCGGGACGAGGTCCCGCAGTACCCGCCTGCAACGCCCATCGGGAATGTCACATCCGGCAGTCGCGCCGCCGGGGTACGCCAGGGGGCGGCGGAACGCGCGGCCGGACGGATCCGGCGGTCCGATCACGGAATCGGAAGAACCATCCTAAGCCGGGCGAATCAGGGTGTTCGGCCCGGGAATTCCCGCGGCCGCACCCCCTGCACACGCCGGTTGCACGCCCGCGGAGAACCGGCGGTACACGGGGCGACCGGGCGCGGCCGCAACCGCGCTTCGCAAAGGCCACATGTATCCTGCCCATGTCGGCCCGGGTGGACTCTGTTCGCGTTCCCGCCAGGCGCCGTCATCCGAACGGTCACGTCGCGTCGACCCTGCGGGCAACCCCGGGGAGCCCGCGCCGCGCCGTGGCCGCGAACCCCGCCGCGACTCGCGGGGACCATTCAGCATCCGCCAGCGACATGAGGAGTCTCCGCCAGTGAGCGTGAGCCGTCCGGCTGCCGTCATCGTCCTCGCGGCGGGCGAGGGCACCCGAATGAAGTCCAGGCTTCCCAAGGTCCTGCACGAGATCTGCGGCCGCAGCATGCTCGGCCATGTGCTGGCCGCCGCCGACGAACTCGACCCGGAACGCACCGTGGTCGTGGTCGGCCATGCGCGCGAACGGGTGGTCCAGCACCTCAAGGACACCGCCCCGGCCGTGTCCACCGCAGTGCAGGAGCAGCAGAACGGAACCGGCCACGCCGTGCGCATGGCGGTCGAGGAACTGGCCGCCCAGGGCGTCGCCCTGTCGGGCACGGTCGTGCTGGCCTACGGCGACACCCCGCTGCTGCGCGGGCGCACACTCTCCGACCTCGTTGAGGCCCACGAGTCCGCAGGCAACGCCGTGACCGTCCTCTCCGCCGAGGTCCCCGACCCCGCCGGGTACGGCCGGGTCGTGCGCGACTCCGCCGGTGCGTTCGACTCGATCGTCGAGCACGCCGACGCCACCGCCGAACAGCGCGCCCTCAGCGAGATCAACTCCGGCATGTACGCCTTCGACGGCGCGCACCTGGCCTCGGTCGTGCAGCGCCTGTCCACCGACAACGCCAAAGGCGAGGAGTACATCACCGACGCCGCGGCGATCCTGCGCGGCGACGGCCACCCGGTCGGCGTGTCCGTGGCCGGCGAGTGGACCGAGATCCAGGGCGTCAACGACCGCGTCCAGCTCGCCGAGGCGCGGCGGCTGCTCAACGACCGGCTGCTGGCCGAGCACATGCGCGCCGGCGTGACCATTGTCGACCCCGCCTCCACCTGGGTCGACGCCGACGTCGAGATCGGCGCCGACACCGTCGTCGAGCCGCAGACCCAGCTTGCGGGCCGTACCCTGATCGACGAGGGCGCCGTCGTCGGGCCCGGCTGCCGGCTCAGCGCCACCCGGGTCGGTGCCGACGCGGTCGTGCGCCACGTCGTGGCCGACGACGCCGAAATCGGCGCCAGGACCACCATCGGGCCCTACGCCTACCTGCGTCCGGGAACCGTCGTCGAGCCCGCGGCCAAGATCGGCACGTTCGTCGAGGTGAAGAACTCCACCGTCGGCGAGGGCTCCAAGGTTCCGCATCTGACCTACGTCGGCGACGCCGACATCGGCGTCGGTGTCAACATCGGCGCCTCCTCGGTGTTCGTCAACTACAACGGTGTCAACAAGAACCGCACCACCATCGGCGACCACGCCCGCCCCGGCAGCGACAACACCTTTGTCGCGCCCGTGCACGTGGGCGACGGCGCTTACACCGGCGCAGGCACGGTGGTCCGCGAAGACGTCCCGCCCGGAGCGCTGGCGGTTTCGGCCGGCAAGCAGCGCAACATCGAGGGCTGGGTGCGGCGCAAGCGTCCGGATACGGCCGCCGCCGAGGCGGCCGAAAGGGCCGGTGGGTCCGCCGGATCCGCCGAGCGCCGCGATGAAGAGTGACTGCGTCAGTGTCTGTGGGGGATCTGTAAAGTGACCGGCATGAAGGCCGCGGGTCAGAAGAAGCTCATGCTGTTCGGGGGCCGTACACACCCGGACCTGGCTGAGCAGGTAGCCGAGCAGCTCGGTATCGAGGTCGCGCCGACGAGGTTCCAGGACTTCGCCAACGGCGAGATCTTTGTGCGCTACCTGGAGTCTGTGCGCGGGTGCGACGCGTTCGTGCTGCAGTGCCACTCCGACCCGATCAACGAGTCGATCATGGAGCAGCTGATCATGATCGACGCTCTCAAGCGGGCTTCGGCCAAGCGCATCACCGTTGTGACACCGTTCCTGGGCTACGCCCGCCAGGACAAGAAGCACCGCGGCCGCGAGCCGATATCGGCGCGGCTGATGACCGACCTGTTCCGTACTGCGGGCGCGAACCGGCTGATGTCGGTCGACCTGCACACCGACCAGATCCAGGGCTTCTTCGACGGCCCGGTCGACCACCTGTTCGCGCTGCCGCTGCTGGCCGACTACGTCCAGTCGCGGGTGAGCGGGACCGAGGCGACCATCGTCTCGCCCGACGCGGGCCGCGTGCGTACCGCCGACCGCTGGGCCGACCGCATGGGCGCGCCGCTGGCGATCATCCACAAGCGGCGCGACCCCGACGAAGCCAACCAGGTCAAGGTGCACGAGGTCGTCGGCCAGGTCAGCGGGCGCACCTGTGTGCTGGTCGACGACATGATCGACACCGCCGGCACCATCGTCAAGGCGGCCGACGCGCTGTTCGAGCAAGGGGCCCACGAGATCATCGCCGCGGCCACCCACGGCGTGCTCTCCGGTCCCGCGGCCGAGCGGCTGCAGAACTCGCGCATTTCCGAGGTCGTGATCACCAACTCGCTGCCGGTGCCCAAGGACCGCCAGTTCGACAAGCTCACCCAGTTGTCGATCGCTCCGCTGCTGGCGCGCGCGGTCAGCGAGGTCTTCAGCGACGGCTCGGTCACCAGCCTGTTCGAGGGGTGATCAGTGCTCCGGCGGGCGCCGACGTTGTGCCCGCCGGATGCGTGATGTGTCCCAACGCCCCGGCACAGCCATTAGACTGGATCGGGTGTCCCCAGCTCCCGCTGGGACACGTTGGACATTATGGCCGCGCCGCCGCGGCCGGTGCGGCGCCGTCGGCGAGCGTTCGCGCCTTTGGCGGGTGCTCTGCACACGGTGTGGTTCCAGTGGTTCCATTCCTGCGGACGCGCGCAGCTCCCCTGAGGACCTCGCCGTCTACGCGGGAGCCGTTTTTTACAGAAGTCGTGTTCCCCGTGGCTTCGCGGGGACGATCCCGAGGAGTTTTGTCGTGTCCGAGGTACGCATCGCTGCCGAGCCGCGCACGGAATTCGGCAAGGGCGCCGCACGGCGCGTCCGCCGCGCGGGTAAGGTGCCGGCCGTCCTCTACGGCCACGGCACCGACCCTCGCCACATCACCCTGCCGGGCCATGACCTGATGCTGGCCCTGAAGACCCCGAACGTGCTGCTGCGCGTCGACGGTCTTACCGGCTCCGACAACCTCGCTCTGCCCAAGAGCGTCCAGCGCGACCCCATCAAGGGCTTCCTGGAGCACGTCGACCTGCTGGTGGTGAAGAAGGGCGAGAAGGTCAACGTCGAGATCTCGGTGGTGCTTACCGGCGAGATCGCGTCCGGCGGCGTGCTCTACCAGGAGCTCGTGACCGTCGAGGTCGAGACCGAGGCCACCCACATCCCCGAGAACGTCGAGCACAGCGTCGAGGGCCTGGAGGTCGGCAGCACGGTCACCGCCGGCGACCTCGTCCTGCCTGCGGGCACCGCGCTGGTCACCGACTCCGAGACCACCGTGCTCACCATCGCCGGCGAGCGCAGTGACGCCGAGGTCGAGGCCCTGGAGACCGCTGAGGCCGACGTGGCCGCCGAAGCCGCCGAAGAGGCCGCCAAGGGCGAGTCCTCCTCGGAGTAAGCGCGCGGCGACTGGCCGGGGCTGCGCACCGCACACCGCGGGCGGTTCCGGCCGGTCGGTCCCGCTCCCGCGACCCCGGTGCTTGCGGCACCCGTCCGGGAGCGCATTCGTATGTCGGATGGAACGGACGGCGGACGGCTCATGCGCGGTCTCCTGCGACGGGTGCTGAACCCCCGCGCACCGGCGTCCCCGGGCACGGCCGCGGGCGGCTCGGCCGCTCCGGCCGAAGAGCGGAGCGGTGAAGTGGCCCCGGTCGAGACTGAACGCTGGCTGGTCGTGGGCCTGGGCAACCCCGGGCCCGGCTACGCCGGCAACCGGCACAACGTCGGATTCATGGTGGCCGAGACCCTGGCCGGACGCGCAGGGCAGCGGTTCAAGGCGCACAAGACCCGTGCCGAGACCGCCGAGGCCCGCATCCAGGGCGTCCCCGCCGTCCTGGCCAAGCCGCGGTCGTACATGAACCTCTCCGGAGGCCCGGTATCCGGGCTCAGCCGCTTCTACAAGGTTCCCCTGGAGCGCATCCTCGTCATCCACGACGAGTTGGACATCCCCTTCGGCGTGCTGCGGCTCAAGCGCGGCGGCGGCGCAGGCGGCCACAACGGGCTGCGTTCGCTCACCCAGTCGCTGACCGACCCCGGCTACCTGCGGGTACGCGTGGGTGTGGGCCGCCCGCCCGGGCGGATGGACCCGGCGGCCTATGTCCTCAAGGATTTCTCCGCCGCCGAGCGCAAAGATCTCGGCGCCGTGGTCGAACGCGCCGCCGACGCCGTTGAGGCGGTCCTCACCGAAGGTCTGGAGAAGGCGCAGAATACGTTCCATACGGCTGTGTGAAACCGGCTGCGCCCGCTGAAGGGCGAGCCTTCCCGCGGCGGCCCGCCGCGTAGTGCGCATGCGGATTCCCCCCTGCCTGTTGCACGCCGTTCCTTGCTGCCATTCGTCACGGTCCGTGACTGCGTGTGCGTAAATGGATATGATCTGTCGTGACAGTTCACGTTCCGCACCCCTTGCCGCCGTCTGCGGCCGGTCGTGCCGCCGCGCCATAGCGCCGCGTCCGGGGCGGCCGGGCTGTGCCGCGTTGCGGACACAGGGGGCCGTGCCGAGGTTGGGGATTATGGTCGTCACCGAACGGATCCCGGAGCAGGCCGCCGGTGCACCGGCCGTCCGCGCGTGGCCGGCGTGGATGCGTTCCTACATCGGCGGGCTGCTGTGGATCGACGCCGGCGCGGGCGGCCTCGCCGGCTTATCGGCGCTGCGGATCCGCTTTCCCGACCCGCTGGCCACTGCCGCCGGCCCCTGGTATCTGGCGTTCTCCCTCGCGCTGCCACTGCTGTGGATCCTGGCCGTCGCGGTATCGGGCGGCTATGCCCGCCGGTTCATCGGGCAGGGCACCGAGGAGTTCCGCCGCGTCCTCAGCAGCGGCGTGCTGCTGACCGCCGCGGTCGCCGTTTCGGCCTACGCCGCCAAGGTCGACGTCGCCCGCGGCTACGTCCTACTGGCGCTGCCCGCGGTCATGCTGGCCGACCTGGTCATGCGCTACGCCTGGCGCAAGCGGCTGCACCGGCTGCGCGTCCGCGGCCGGTGCATGCGCGGTGTTGTCGCGGTGGGCCACCTGGACGCCGCTCGCGACCTCGTCCGCCAGTTCCGCCGCGAGCCCTACCACGGGATGCGCGTCATAGGCGTGTGCCTGCCCGTCCAGCAGCTCGGCGCGGCGCGCGGCGCCGTCGACGGCTGCCCGGTGCTGGGCGGTTTCGGCGCCGCGGCCGAGGCGGCCGAGCGGGTCGGCGCCGACACGGTCGCGGTGCTGTCCTGCCCGGAGATGGACGGTGCGGAGCTGCGCCGGCTGGCCTGGCGGTTGGAGAAAAGCGGCACCGACCTGACCGTCGCCCCGGCGCTGATGGACGTGGCCGGCCCGCGCACCACCATCCGCCCGGTGGCGGGGCTGCCGCTGCTGCACGTGGAACACCCCGAGCTCCACGGCGCCCGGCGGGTGGTAAAGGGCCTGTTCGACCGAGCGGCCGCCGCGCTGGCCTTGGTGGCGCTGGCGCCTTTCCTGCTGGGGCCGGCGGTGGCGATCCGGGCGCTCGACCGCGGGCCGGCGCTGTTCCGCCAGACCCGGGTCGGCAAGGACGGCGGCGAATTCACGGTCTACAAGTTCCGTACCATGGTGGTCGGGGCGGAGGGGCTCAAAGAGGTTCTGCGCCTCGCCAACGAGCACGACGGCGTACTCTTCAAGATGCGCCGCGACCCGCGGGTCACTGCGTTCGGCGGCTGGCTGCGCCGGTACTCGCTGGACGAACTCCCCCAACTGATCAACGTTGTGCGGGGAGATATGTCACTCGTGGGACCGCGGCCGCCGCTGCCCGAGGAGGTGGCGCGCTACGGCCGCGATGTTCGTCGGCGCCTGGTGGTCAAACCGGGCATGACAGGACTGTGGCAGGTCAGCGGCCGGTCGGATCTCTCCTGGGAGGAATCCGTCCGTCTGGACCTGCGATACGTGGAAAACTGGTCGTTGACCCTGGACGTCCAGATCCTGTGGAAGACATGGTCAGCAGTTGTCCGCGGAGCGGGAGCGTACTAAGGCCGGTGAGCAGCATCCGAAACGATCATGAAGTGGCGCGAGACCTGGCGACCGAAGCGGGGCAGCAGTTGCTCCGGCTGCGGGCCCGGCAGGGCTTTGACGAGCCCGAGGTCCTGCGCACACTCGGCGACCGCGCGTCGCATGAGTTCCTCTTCTCCAGCTTGGGCCGACTGCGCCCCAGCGATGCCGTCCTCTCCGAGGAGGGAGTCGACGACAAGGCGCGGCTGAACGCCCGGCGGGTATGGATCATCGACCCGCTCGACGGCACCCGGGAGTTTTCCGAGTCCGGCCGCACCGACTGGGCCGTGCACGTGGCGCTCTGGGAGAACGGCGAACTCGTCGCCGGTGCGGTGGCACTGCCCGCACAGGGCAGCACCGTCTCGACCGTCGACCCCCCGTGGCTGCCCGACGAGCGCCCCACCGAGCAGCGGCTGCGCATTACCAGCAGCCGCACCCGGCCGCCGGAGTTCGTGCAGCGCCTGGCCACCCAGCTCGGCGCGGAAATCGTGCCGATGGGATCGGCCGGCGCCAAGATCTGCGCCGTGATGCTCGGGATCGCCGACATCTACGTGCACGCGGGCGGCCAGTACGAGTGGGACAGCGCAGCCCCGGTGGCGGTGGCGCATGCGGCCGGACTGCACGCGTCGCGCATCGACGGTGCCGAACTGTCCTATAACAGGACCGATCCGTCACTGCCGGATATCCTTGTCTGTCGACCGGAATTGTCGAATATGTTGTTGGCTAGTATCCGCGGTGTCGCCGAGCGCGACGGCGCGGACCCACACGCGGCGGGATGAGTGCACAACCACCCCCCGGGTGCGTCAGAGGAGCGTGAGGCGGGTTCATGATTCAGGCCAATACGGCGCCGCTCGGCAGGTACCAGCTCTCGCAGCTGGACTTCCTGGAGGCCGAGGCGATCTACATCATGCGCGAGGTTGCCGCTGAGTTCGAGCGGCCGGTGCTGCTCTTCTCGGGCGGTAAGGACTCCCTCGTCATGCTGCGGCTCGCCGAGAAGGCATTCTGGCCGGGCGCGGTCCCCTTCCCGGTGATGCACGTCGACACCGGGCACAACTTCCCCGAGGTGATGGAGTTCCGCGACCGCCGTGTCGCGGATGCGGGCGTCAGGCTCGTCGTCGCCTCGGTGCAGGAGCAGATCGACGCGGGCAAGGTCGTCGAGCCCACGGGCCGCTGGGCCAGCCGGAACCGGCTGCAGACAGCGGCGCTGCTCGAGGCGCTCGAAGAGCACGGGTTCGACGCCGCATTCGGCGGGGCCCGCCGCGACGAAGAGAAGGCCCGCGCCAAGGAGCGCGTGTTCTCCTTCCGCGACGAGTTCGGTCAGTGGGACCCCAAGGCCCAGCGCCCCGAGCTGTGGAACGTTTACAACACGCGGATCAACAGGGGCGAGCACATCCGGGTGTTCCCGCTGTCCAACTGGACCGAGCTGGACATCTGGGGCTACATCTCGCGCGAGAACCTTGAGCTGCCGCCCATCTACTACCCGCACACGCGTACGGTCTTCGAGCGCGACGGCATCCTGCTCTCCGACAACCCGTTCATCACCCGCGGTGAGGACGAGGAACTGTTCGAGGCCACGGTCCGCTACCGCACGGTCGGCGACATGACCTGCACCGGTGCCGTGCGCTCCTCTGCCGAGGGCCTGGAGGAGATCATGGCGGAGATCGCCGCCACCCGGATCACCGAGCGCGGGCAGACCCGCGCCGACGATCGCTCCAGCGAGGCGGCCATGGAAGACCGCAAGCGCGAGGGCTACTTCTAGATTCCGGCGCCCCTCCCCACCCTTTTGGAACGCGTGCATATGAGTACTGACATTCTGCGGTTCGCCACAGCCGGTTCGGTCGACGACGGCAAATCCACGTTGATCGGCCGCCTCCTGTTCGACTCCAAGTCGATCTTCGAGGACCAGCTCGACGCCGTGGAGCGCACAAGCCGCGGACGCGGCGAAGAGCACACCAACCTGGCGCTGCTCACGGACGGCCTGCGCGCCGAGCGCGAGCAGGGCATCACCATCGACGTCGCCTACCGCTACTTCGCGACACCGCGGCGCACCTTCATCATCGCCGACACTCCCGGCCACATCCAGTACACCCGCAACATGGTCACCGGGGCGTCGACCTCCGACCTGGCGGTCATCCTGGTCGACGCGCGCAAGGGCCTGCAGGAGCAGAGCCGCCGCCACGCCTTCCTGACCACCTTGCTGCAGGTGCCGCACGTCGTGGTGGCCATCAACAAGATGGACCTCGTCGACTACTCCCAGGAGCGGTTCGAGGAGATCAAGCAGGAGTTCACGGCATTCGCCACGAAGCTGGACGTCAACGACCTCACCTTCATCCCGATGTCGGCGCTCAACGGCGACAACGTGGTCGACCGCTCCATCAACATGCAGTGGTACGACGGGCCGTCGCTGCTGCACCACCTGGAGCACGTGCACATCGCCTCCGACCGCAACCTGATCGACGCGCGGTTCCCGGTGCAGTACGTGATCCGGCCGCAGCGCGCCGCCGACCCCGAACTGCACGACTACCGGGGCTACGCGGGCACGATCGCCGGCGGGGTGTTCAAGGCCGGCGACGAGATCATGCACCTGCCGTCCGGGCTGACCAGCCGCATCGCAAAGATCCTTACCCCTGACGGCGAGCTGGACGAAGCGTTCCCGCCCATGTCGGTGACCATGCTCCTTGAGGACGACATCGACATCTCGCGCGGCGACATGCTGTGCCGGCCCAACAACCAGCCCGATGCCTCCCAGGACATCGACGCGATGGTCTGCTGGATGGCCGAGAGCCGCAAGCTCACGCCCCGTTCGCGGCTGATCATCAAGCACACCACCCGCACTGCCAAGGTCGTGGTGCGCGACGTGCGCTACCGGCTGGACGTCAACACGCTGCACCGCGACGAGGACGCCGACGATCTCTCCCTGAACGAGATCGGCCGGGTCAGCCTGCGCGCCACGCAGCCGCTGTTCGCCGATGAGTACAAGAACAACCGGCTGACCGGCGGGTTCATCCTGATCGAAGAAGGCAGCAACACCACGGTCGGCGCAGGGATGATCGTCCGGGCCGAGTGAGCACGGTCCGTATGCGCCAACCCGGAGCGGGCCGCCGCGACCACGGCGACCGCCCGGCACCGCCGGATGCACACCTGCGCCGAGGGCCCGCGCAAATCAGGCCGAAGCCGGCCGCCGCCATTTCGAACAGCGGCGGCCGGCAGGCGCAGGCAGTGGTCCGGGGCACGGTCCTTGCGCAGTGCGACCGACTGAATGCGCACCGTACTAGGGTGCGCCTGTGGACGATTTCCAACTGCTATTCGTCGGCGGCATGGGCCGGTCCGGGTCCACCCTGATCGAGCGCCTGCTGGGCGAATTGCCCGGGGTGTGTTCACTCGGCGAGGTGGTGCACATGTGGCGCCGGGCCTTGGTCGACGGCGAGGCCTGCGGTTGCGGGGCACCGTTCCGCGAGTGCGCGTTCTGGGCGGCCGTGGGCGCAGCCGCGTTCGGCGGTTGGGACCGGGTCGAACCCCGCGATGTCCTCGGGCTGCAGCGGTCGGTCGACCGCACCCGCTTCGTGCCCGCCCTGCTCGGCGGTCGGCCGCCGGCCGCCCTGGCCGGTCGGCTGGCGCGCTACACCGGCTTCTACGACCGGCTCTACGCCGCAGCCGCCCACGTGAGCAACTGCCGGGTGATCGTCGATTCCAGCAAGCACGCCTCGCTGGCGGCGTGCCTGCGCCACCGCTACGGGCGCCGCCTGCACCTGATCCACGTACTGCGCGATCCCCGGGCGGTTGCCCACGCCTGGCGGAAACGGGTGCTGCGGCCCGACGCCACCGCGACCAGTCCCGAACAGGAGATGGCGCGCTACTCGGCCGGCCGCGCAGCGGTGCAGTGGACGGCGCAGAACGAGATCCTGGCGCGGCTGACCCGACTGGGCGTGCCCACCCGGCGGGTGCGCTACGAGGACTTCACGGCCGACCCCGCAGGCCAGTTCCGGGCGCTGGCGGCCTTTGCCGGCCACGACGGGGAACTGCCGTTGGACGCCGCGGGCACCGCGCAACTGTCGGCGGCCCACACCGTCTCGGGAAACCCGATGCGGTTCGACTCCGGCCCGGTGCGGGTGCGCGCCGATTCCGCGTGGCGCGGCGGGTTGGTGCCGGGCGCGCGGCGGACGGTATCGGCGCTGACCTTTGCCAGTCGACCGCGGTTCGGCTACTGAGGGTGCGGCTGCGGCCGGACCGGCTCCGGTACGGCCTGCCCGCTGCGGGGCAAGGCGGTGTGCGCTGCCGGTGTCGGACTTTTCCGTTGATGCGGCGCGCCGAGGTTTGTGCCTCCATGTGGCACTCCGTGTTCACATGATAGCTATTTGTCATGGGGGAATCGCGGAACGGATGCACCACCGATCGCCGTTGCCGGGCCGTCGGCAAGCCCGGGTGGTGCGGCGGCGCCGCGCTGGCGCTGAGCATCGCAGTGGTGGCGTGCACCCCCACCGGCATGGTCGGCACCGCCGCCTATAGCACCGACGAGGACCGGGCCGCGGCCCGCCACGGCACGCCGCACCCGAGCAGCACCGCGCTCAGCACCGCCGCCGAGCCGTCCGCCGCCCCGGGCGGCGCCGGGTCCGCTCCGGCGCAG
>NZ_BAAGYZ010000058.1:0-92638 GCF_054778995.1 Streptomonospora sediminis | reverse complement strand
GAAGCACCTTTCGCATGTCCAGAGGGGTCTGCGGTCACGCCCGCCGTGAAAGCCCGAGGCTAAAGGGACAATCGAACCGCTGAGTATTCCTGGTTGCCTGATGTCCGCGAGCCCGGACGAGGTGCCGGTCCGTCACCGCCGCCGCTATCGACCTGGACGAGTCCCGATGATCGGTCGCAGCTGCGTTGTGGTGATCGGATCCGAGCCCGCGACTGCCTGCTTCCAGTCCTAGCGAGTGGGCACGGTCCGTGAGTCGGTGGGCTCTCGTCGGGGCGGAGGCCGGCTGCCATCATGCGGTCTATGGTTTCCCCCCACAGCCCGGACGGTCCGGTCCTGGACGCCCGCGATGAAGTCGGAATCCCCGTCGTTGTGCGCGATGCGCCGGACAAGCGCCGTGCCGTGGCATGGCGCCGGGCCCATGAACCATGGCCCGCCGCGGGGACGGTTCCTCCCGCTGGGTTATACCTCGCGTCCACGACGTGGCGCGAAGTGATGGACGCCGCGATGACGGTAGGGCGCGATCTGCATCCCTGGCTGGTGCACCACCCCGAACGGGCCGGTCAGGAGCTTGTGGCCAGGGTCGCCCCGCTGCAGGCCTACCTCACCCGCACCCGCGCTTCCACGCCGGCGCTGCCGGGCCACCGCTTGCTGCCCAGCTTGGCCTACACCCAGGGAGCCGAGGCAAGCGCCCGCGGCGCCTTCGCCTACCGACTGGGTATGACCATGGCCGAATGGGCGTGCCGCCGGCTGATGGGGCTGGGGCCGACCACCCACGCCGAAACGGCCGCCCCGTTCGTGGTGCAGGACTGGTTCGGCGACGGCCGCCGCCCCGATCTGTTCGGGTTCCCTCGTCGGACCAGCGCATGTGGTTGATCGAGGCGAAGGCGGCGCGGCGCATCGGACTACGCAAGCTGCAGGAAGGCGAGAAGCAGCTGAAAGCGGCGACAACCCTACGGGGCGGCCGTCCGCATCGGCTCGTCCTGTGCGGCACCAGCATCCAGGACGACGTGTTCATGACGGTCGACGACATCGATACACCTGCGTCGGGCCCGGCGGTCCAGGTGGGCCCGACGCGCCGCAGGATCCCACCAAGCCGGGGGAGGAGGGGGCCGGTGCCGACGCCGAGGTGCTGCTGGATGTCGTGCGTTCGCGTATGTTGGTCTACTTCCTCCTGCGCTACGGTTCGGCCGCTCGGCTGCGGGTGGTCCCCATCTCCCGCGACGCCGATTCCGCACAGACCGGTCGGCCCGGGCTGCGTCTGCTCGAACGCGACGGGGCTACCGGGTGGTTGAGGCGGCGGTTGCGCCAAGTACTGCCGGCTGGTGCGGCGGAGTTGCTGCAGCGCGACGGGCTGCGGGCGATGCTCACCGCTCCGTTGCCGGGCACGGGAATGACGGTGGGGATGTCGTCGCACCTCTTTGCCGCTTGTATGCGTCTGCACCAGGAGCAGCAGCGCATCGTGGAGGAGACCCGCTCCGACGATGCCGCATCGCCGGGGGATGGAGTGCTTGCCGATCGGGTGCCGGAAGGCGACGGCATGCGTGCACGGGAGCAGGAGCTCGATTACCGGTTTCGCCGGTACCGCGTGCGCGCAGCCGAACAGCGCGCGCGTGTGCGTGATGCTGTGCGCGAGGCCTATGGCGAGGAGGCAGGTGAGCGGCTCGGGGCGGTGATGGGGCGGTTGGAACCGACGGTGGGACCGGTTCCGGGCACGGTCCTGGAGGCGGCAACGGCGGAGACCTATATCGCCCTGCCGGTGAGTGATCCGGTGGTGGACGCAGGTAGCCGGTGAAGCGGAACGCGGGAGGCCGGGTTGCCGACCGTTTTCCCGCGCAGGCGCGGGGTGGTGCGTTCAGGTGTATGGGGGGTCGAGTCCGAGGGGGGACTTGAACCAATTTCCTATACCCCCTCGGCCTTCTCCACAACGAGGGTTCGCCTGTCCACCGAGCTTGACCTGGCGGGGCGGTGACCTCGAATGGAGTCTTCCCGCTGGTCGCGCTGGACAACCATCGCCGCCGTGTTCCTGTTGGCCGCGATCGCCGCGGTGGTCAGCTACAGCCACATGTACGAGCTGGCGCAGCGCCACGGCGAACCCGCTTGGCGCGCGGCGCTGTTCCCCCTATCCGTCGACGGCATGATTGTGGCGTCGTCGATGGCGCTGCTAGCCGACGCCCGACACGGCCGGCGCGGCGGCCTGCTGCCGTGGATGCTGCTAATTCTCGGGAGCGTCGCGTCGCTTGCGGCCAACATCGCGGTCGCCGACCCCACGCTGTGGTCGCGGGTGATCCACGCCTGGCCGAGCTTCGCCCTCATGGGTGCCTACGAGCTGCTCATGCGCGAGTTCCGCATCGATGCGCGGGGCGTACGCACGGCAAACGCCGACGATGAGCAAGCGGTACGCACAGATGCGGTCGAGCCGGCTGATCCGGAGGCGCCTACACAGGCCGAGCAAGAACCTGCGCCCGCTTGCAACGTCGAGGACCGCCCGCGCCTCCATGTGGTCGAGGCAGCCGACCGGGCTGCCGCAACCATTGCCACGGAGATCGCGAATCCGGCGGATGCGGTGCCCCCGATTCAGTCGGAGGCCTGGCGTTGGGCCCTGGCCAACCTCAGGAAAGACGGTTCCCTCCCGACCGGACGCGAGATCGCGACCCGCTTCGATCACAAGGACCGTTGGGGTCGGCTGATCAAGCAGTGGGGTCAGCAGGGACGCTTCGACCGGGCAAGGAAGTCTCCCCTTGCGCTGTAGCAACAGGTTGACGCTTTAGTGTGTGGCGGGTTTGGACTTGGTGGAGCTTTCGTTGGTTTGGTCAGGTGAGATCGGCATCGTGGGGGATGGTCCTGAGTCGGGATCAGTGGCTGATCCTCTCGAGGGCTCCCCGCCATGTGGAGTGTTTCCCCGGTTGCTGGTCCCGCCCCCACCGACCGCTGCTCGGACAAGAGCCTCAGCGCCATTGGCGAGTGGAGCTTCCGGTGGTCTTCCAGATGGCCCGCGTTCACAGCGTCAATCTGCATGGGCTGAAGTGCCTTGACGGCTTCACCCTGTACCAGTGAGGTGGAGTCCGTTCCGTTCGGTGTGAGACCTCACCGCGGCGCGCATGCACTCTAGGCGCCTCCCCTCGCCGCAGCCGCCCCGCGGCTCACCCACGCCGGCCGACCTGGCCTGTGCGATGTCGGCGTCGGCATCATCACCCCGGTCAATCGAGGAGACGCGAACCGCCCGGCGCCTGGACGTTCAATCGGCTCCAGCGCGGCTGTGATCCGGGCGAGGGCGGATTCACGCTGCTGGCCCGGAGGTGGCGATTGCAGCAGATTCGGGCAGCCCTGTGTTCCGTTGCCCGGTGGTTACACGCAATCGCAATAGCGACAGCTTCTACCTTGCAATGGGGTAATGGTAAGTTACTATGTAAATATCAGTTACTTGGTAACTCTCGTTGTCGCAACCGGAGGATCTACCGGTTGCGCTGTTTCTCCTGGAGTTGAAGTGACCTATTATCCCCCCGAGTTCCCTGTGCATCGCGAACACCAGGTTCCTCTTATTCCGCCGCAGCAACCTCCGCAGGAAGGCGATCCTTCATCCCCTCGTCGGCGGAAACCCGCGGTCGACGGGGTTACGTATGCCCAGTTGATCTTGATCGAGATACCAAAAGCTGTCGTGAGTGTGGCAGTCGTGTGGTGTGTGGCGTACATGGTGTCCGTTTTTGGTTGCCTTGTCCTTCTTGGTTCCGTGAACGGAGGATTGGTTGAATATGTACCTCTTCTGCTCGCCTCCATGGTCGCCTGTATCTGGCTGGGCCTCGGGAGCCTATGCTTCTACGGAAGGACCGCTAACGGAATCGCGCGCTGGCTGCTGGGGTTGCGTCCCCCGACTCTCGAAGAGCAGCACCGCATCGCCGGACCCTGGCAGCGCGTGCTGTGGTTGGCGGGGCAGAACCCCTATAACTACACCGTCTGGATCGAAGACGACGACGACATCAACGCTAGCGCCGTTGGTTCAGGGATCGTCGCCATCACTCGCACGGCACTGCACCACCTCCCCCCTGCACAGTTGGAAGCCGTCCTAGCTCATGAACTGGGCCACCACAATCTTGGGCACCCTCGATTTCTGCTGGCCATGGCCTACTTCGGCCGTCCGGCGGCTCTGATAGCGAAGGTGATCAAATTCGTGGCTTCCATTGCCGTGGTGACACCGTTGGTGTTCGCTCGCAGTACCGATAATTACCTCGTCGTGTTTGTGGTGGCCGCTGTCGGATTGTGCTGTTTCGGTTATGTTCTCCCATTCCTCATGGTCGCCATGGCGGCCGTGGCCGGCGCGCAGGCGCTGTCGCGCTCGTCGGAATTGGCCGCGGACCGCTATGCCGCCGACCTTGGGTACGGCCCCGCCCTCCAGGCGCTTTTGCAGCACTGGGGCCAGAACGGCCACGATGCCGCTTATGTGCAGATGAACTTCTGGGAGAAGTGGACCGCTAGCCACCCGCCCTGCTACAAGCGGTTTCAGAGTCTGCACACGTATCTGTACTCTGGGCGGCGCGCGTGACGAGCGTGCGCGTCAGCGACCACCGCGCAATCAGCGTGCGGAAGCGGCTTCACCGGCTGCCCCGGATGCCCGGACCAGTCGGGCCGCCTTTCGGCGGCGGAGCCCGGACAGCACGCGGCGGCGCGACCGCCCGGCGTCCAGGGAATCCGCCGCGTATGGCCAGGTCTCGACAGGAAGGCCGTGTTCGGTCACCAAGCGGTAGAGTTCGCCCGCCGTGGAGCGCGTGAGATCCATGAGCCTTCCCAGCACACGCGCGTCTTGAGGAGGAGTGGACTCAGGCCCCAGCGAGTCGAGCAGACCGAGGGCCGCGTCGCCGTGGCGCTCGACTACCCGGAGCCCATCGAGGCCGGCGCGCAGAAGCCAAGCCGACACCGGCGGGCTTGGAGTGTGCCGGGCAGCGATGGCCATGACGGTCCGGGCATCGGGACCGGCGAGTAGTGGAAGCCAGTCGACGCCCCATCGGTACGCCACGTCGATCGTGCCGGGCTGCGCGTGCTCCAGCACGGCCGCCCGGTACATCGCGGCGCCGCCGTGCGCGCGTCCGAGCGCAACCAGTTGTTGACGGCATCGTTGCGCCAAGCCGGGCAGGAGGGGATCCACGTGGCGTAGAAGGGCGGCCTCGGAAACGTGAAGCCCTAACTCGTCCGCGATCACCGCACTCGGGACCGAGAGCCGCGCATAGCCGATGTAGCGCACAACCTGCGCCGCCCGTGGCGAGGAGAGGATGTCGGGAAGCGACACCCGGACGTGCGGTCGGCTCAACAGGCCGGGCTCATGGATGCGGGCAAGTTCGAGAAGAGCCAACCGCAGGCGCGGTGTCTCCAAACGCCGGGCAATGGAGAGCAGGGCGGGTTCGGCCGCCATGCGGCCAACCATCTCGCGGCCCATGGATCCGGAGACGCCCAGGGTGCGGGGGTCGGTTCCGAGCACGTCGGCGAGAATTCGCAGCGGTGGTCGACTACCGCCGATCGCCCACTGCCGAAGCACGTCCTCATCCCGCACCAGTTGGTCGAGCAGGTCCTGCAGCGGGGATCCGGCGACGACGCGTGGCAGCAGCCACGCAGCGGCGGCGACGCCTGTGACGCGGGCCACGATTTCGGGATCGTCGGCGCCGGCGTTGATCAGCGAGTGGACCACATCTTCGGGCGGGAGGCCGAGGTGCTCGGCCAGGGCGAACGCGCTATCCAGGTCCTCACGGGACCACCCGGCATATGCGGCCGCGCGCAGCTGCGGCGCGGCGAGCCGCCCGATCAGGGTGTCGGCGTCGGGAAACACCTGCAGGACGTCTGCGATGTCCAGGTCGCCCGAGGCGCGCAAGCAGGCGGCTGCCAGGGCCGGGTGGGCAAGTACCGAGGGCCGGAGCCGGGGTTCCACGTTCAGGAGCGCGCGCACGGCATAGCGGGGCTCACATCCGGCGTCGGCCGCCAGCACCTTCAGCGCGTTCGGGTCGACGATCCCGTCCGGGTCCTGGTCAACGACCAGGGCCCACGCCAGTCCGAGGGAGCCGACCTCCTGAGAGTCGCGCATCCCTTCGACAAGCAGCCGCCAGGCGTGCGGTGTGTAGCGCGCCAGGAGGTCGGCGTCGGGTCCGGCGCCGAGCCCGGCGAGTTGTGCCGAGAGGTCGCCGGCGGCAATGCGCTCGACGAGGAACCGCAGGCTCGGCGCGGGAACATCCAGCAGCGCATGGACGGTGCGCGGGTCCAGGAGCGCCGTGTAGTCGGCCGCGCGGTGCAGGTTTTCGTCGCCGACGGCGATCGCCATGCGGGCCAGCAGCGAGATCCGTTCCAGCCCTTCCCGAGATGTCAGTAGCTGCGGCATGGGAGTGTTCCCGATCCGCGAGGTGGGCTCGAAGATTTCCGCGAGTCGGGCGATCACCGGCAGCAACCGGGTGCGGACCGTGGGGAGCAGCCGGCTGTTCCCTGGATGCAGCAGCACGGACAGCAGTTCGTCCCGCAGTTTGGTCTGCGCGGGAGTCACCGTGAGCAACGGGACAGCCTTGTCCAGAGTCGCTGCCAGCCTGGCAGCCTGGATCTTTCTGGAGCCGGGGCGGTTGAGGCGGTCGCGTACGCGCAGCAGCAGTTCGGTGTCCTCGGGGAGGAGTTCCATGAGTTGCGTCAATCCGGGAAGCGCTCCGTCGCCCTTGCGCCGCTGCTCATGCTGAAGCGCGTCCGGCGATAGGGCCAGGGCCCACCCGGCGGGAAACGTGCGGCGTCGCAGGGACTGTCCGCCCGCCCCGCCGAGCACCTGGCTGTGGTATTCCTCCAGCGCGGGATCGCTTAGAAACGGCAGGTCCAGGGCCGAGCGCCCGTCAATCTCGGGCGCGGATAGGGGTTCCGCCGGATCGACGGTTTCCGTACCCGGGGGTAGGGCCGGTGAAAGACCTGCTCCCCGTCGGCCGACGACGAACCACCGGGGGCGGGCGGCACACCGGCGGAGCGCGTGGACGGTGTCAGCGAGGCTGGCGGGGTCGACGAGGAGCCACCCGGCCCCCGATAGCAGCCCGGCGAGTGGGCTGCTTTGGCGCTCCCGGGGGAACGCCGCGACCGCCAGCACGCCCGGACCGTGTTCGCGCTGAAGGGCGAGACGGACGCACTCCGGATTGACTGAGACGGCCTCCTGCCGCTTCCGGGGCCTGGGCTGCACGCCGCCCCAGCCGCGACGAACGACCGCCCCCGACAGCTTCGGCGGGCGTCCGTCGGGTTGCGGTTCAATGCCGTCGATGCGCACCACCACAGGGGAGCTGACCGGGTAGGTCCGCTCCACGTCGATCCACTGGCCGCGCCCTTCGGGGGTCTCGCGGGCGTGGACCCACACGGACCAGGGGCGCTCGCCCGTGTCGATCTCTGCGATGAACCACCCCTTAGCGGACTTGGTGACGGTGGCCGAGAGTTGTGATCCTCGGTGCTCGCCCAGCCACTCCTCCAAAGGCTGCCGCCAGGGCGCTCCGGCGGCGTCGTCGTAGACCACTACCGCGGATGCCGCGGCGATCCTTTCCTGCGCGGAAGAGATCTCCTCCTCACGTGCCGCGTGCAACAGGTCCTCGGCCAATGTCCCGGGGCGCAGGGTCGGCAGGTCACAAAACCCCGAGTGGCGCAGGTACTGCGCAGTTGCGCCCTGTTCAGAGACCGGGCCGAAGGCGACAGGGGGAAGGCCTGAGGCCATCCACCCGGCGAGTCGCATCAGCGCCCGGATCTGGGCGTCGCGCCACACGCCCAGTGGTGCGCCGTGTGCGGGGATGTCCTCGCCCAGCAGTTCGGCGGTCGGCAGGGACATCCCGGTGGCGGAGGGGAACCGGCCCTCGACGGGAAGGTAGGTGTGGCGGGACAGCCCGACGAGGCGGATCCGGCCGTCGCGGTGGACGACATGGTCGGGCGACAGTTCGATGGGGGCGTAGCCGTGTGTGGCCAGGCGGTCCAACGCCTGCCCGAGAGGCGCCAGGACGCGCAGCGCCTCCGACGGGCGCCATCGGCGGGCGTCCTGGGTGATGAGCCAGTGCAAGTCATCGGCTTCGCTGAGCTGGGCGAGCACACGGTCGGAGCCTCCGGCCGCCCACGAACTGACGATGCTCGGCGGCAGGCGCGGGTCGTCGACGACGTCGAAGAGGATCGGTAGCACCGTCGCTCCGGGAGCCAGCATGCCGAGGGCGTCCGCGCGCTGCTGGCGGTCGGCGAAACGACGGAGTGCTCCGTATCCGCCGCCGTGCTCGTCGACCACCAGGTCGACCCGGTGCGGAGCGGCGCCGTCCCCGGTGTCCCCCGGACGTAGATGCCCCGGCCGCAGCCGCACGTGCTCCACTTTCCACGAGCGTCCCGACCTGCCCCGGTAACCGCTCATCGGGACCTCCGCGCCTGCAGCGCGGCGAACATGGTGTGGCTGTCGCGGGCCTTGCGCAGTTCGGCGCGCACGATGCCGACGTTGGCGAGTCGGTACTCCTGCCGTGCCAGACAACTGCGGATCACATGGGTGATGATCGGTCCGTAGCCCAGGTCGGCCAGCTCCGTGACCGCGGATTCGGCTTGGCGGGGGTCGCCCCAGTAGAGAGCCCAGCGCTGGTTGTCGTCGAGTGGCCGCAGTCCGGCGGCATGAGCGAGAGTCGCTCCCAACATGTAGACGTCGAATCGCTGGTCGGCGGCGTCTCTCTCTGGGGGCGGACTGCCAGCGTAGCGCTGAACCGGCGCGTACGGATCGGTTGAGACAACGATCCGGTCGCCGGAGCGTTTCGCCGCGTCATAGTCGATGAGGACGTAGCGCCGAGGTGTCTCCAGGACGAGCACGTTGTCCGGCTTCACATCGGCATGGACCCAGGAGGTCGAGACGGACGCGCCGCCGTCGTCCTCGCGGTACCGAGGAGTGTGCATGGCCGCAAGCGCGTCGCACAACTGTTCGGCGACGTCCAGGAGCTCCACGGTGGAGAACTGGGCCCCGCGTGCGGCGTAATCGGCGATGAGCCCGCCCAGCGTGGTCGAGCCCGCGTCCTCGGAACCCACGTACTCTTGCACGACGAAGCTCTCGCGTTCGCGGTCGATGTGGCCCAGCGCCTGCAAAGCGGGCGAAGGCTCTTCCACGACGTTGACGATCGCGGGGGAGTGCTGGGTGAGCTGGCTGGTCTGGAGGCTGGCGTGCACGCCCTCGCGGAGTTCGGCCGCGGTTCTCGCCAGTTCGCTGCGGGCCTGGCGGGGATCCGTTTTCACGGGGTCGGGCAGCCACATGCCCTTGAGCACCGTAAGGCTGTCGCACCAGGTATCGCGCACGAGGACGGCGTATCCCTGCCCATGGCCGGCGAGGAATCGCACCGTCTCGAATCGGCCACCGTAGGAGTCGGCCAGGGCGGTGAACCGGCCCGGGCCGGACTCGCTGTTGATCAGCTGGAAACTATTCATAACGGCTCATTCCACGCGTATGCGTACTGCGTCGCGGCCGAGCACGACGACGTCGCCCGGGCTCAGTAGGTACTCTTCCTCGTCGCGCAGCAGGTTGTTCTCGGGTAGTCCATCGGTGCCGAAAGCGGGATTGAGGAAGCTCGCGCTGGTTCGGGAGCGGTGGGTGGCGAGGACCTGCCCGTCGTCGTCGGCCGCGAACTCGATGTGGCGGCGGCTGATCGATCGGCGCTGTTCCTCGGGGAGGCCCGCGACCGTGTTGATGTCCCCCCCGCCGCGGCCGAACACCACCGGCGCCGTGCCGATCTGCACACTGTGCTGGAAGCGGTGCCCGTGCATGACCGACAGAGTCGGGTCGGCGGGGGCAATCGGTTCGGCGACCCGGTGGCCGACCTCCTCCACCGGATGATTGCAGGCATGGAACGCCTCACCCTGGTACCAGCGGATGGACCAGTGCTCCACCACGGTGCCGGCGTACGCGCAGTCCTCGCGCGGCGCCCGACAGCGGAAGGCCCGGCCATCGGCGGCGCTGTGCTCGCCCGTCTTGAACCTCTTGTGGCGCAGTGCCCGCTCGCGCTGTTCGGCGGTGAGGGAGGTGAGGGTGACGGGCCGAAGACGCGGTGTGCCGCGCAGCCAGCTGGCACCGAAGACTCGCGTGTGCTCCGTGTCCTGCAGCCACGGGTGCTCATTGCGCGCGTCCGCGAATTTGTCGTTGCTGACGACGACGGCTCCTACGCGCTGGGCGTGGGCGAGGACGTCGTCATCGGCGTCCCCTGCGGAAACCTCGACCCACCTCTCGTTCAGCGCGCGGGTGAGCCGCTCGGGGTCTTCCACGCGGTAGCGCACGTCTGCGTCGATGTAGGCGTGGACGTCTCCCTGCGGCCACCGCGCGCGGCAGAGCTCTCGAACCTGGGCGACGCGGGAGAAGCGCGCCCGCCCCTTGGCATAGACGGCGATATTGGCCGCATCCAGGACGGCGACGACAGCACTCATCGATATCCCCTCACTGCCCAGGCTCTGTGGGCGCCGCCAGGTCGACCTGGGCACGCAAGGGCCGAATCGGGGATGGCCGCGGAGCCTGCGGCGCCGCCTCGCGGGACTCGCCGTCATCGTCCCATTCGTCCTCGGGATGCTGGACCGCGTCGTCGCGTTGGTGCGGGTGCGCCTCGACAGTGGGCCGTCGGCGCAGGACATCCTGTGGAACCGTTTCACTGCGCGCCGAAGTAGCGTGCTGGGAGTTCCGCACGTCGTTCGGGTGTTGTCCGCCGCTCAGCGCGTCCAGCGAAGCGGCGTACTGGGCGGCGAGGTCGGAGAGCCCGGCGTCGCCTGCGCGCCGGCAGGCGGACCGATAGATCTCGGCGAACCGGCCGGGTGAACTCGTCCGCAGTTCGGCGCTCACCGCCTCCTCGACGTCGATGGCGGCCACATCGCGGTGAAGCGCGCCGTCATAGGAGGTGTCGTCGTGCTCGACCGGTTGCACGGTCAGGTTCGCAGCCGCAAGCTCAGTGTCACCGCTGTGCAGAGCCAGGCGGCCGCGCAGCCGTACCACCGTAACCGGAGCGGGCGCGGACGCGTACGGAGCCCGGATACGCAGAGCGAACAGCGGTCGATCCTCGCCTGTCCCGACCGCCCCGAGCGGGCATGCGAGCCGGTTGCCGGACACATGGGCGTCGAGCCGGCGCCTCTTGGGATGGAGTTGGTACACACCCTCGATGGCGAACTCCGGGTGCACTTCGCATTTAATCTCCCCTCCGGTGGCCACGGCCCCGCGGCCCCAGGCGGCCATCCGGCTCAGTGCGGTACCCAGTTCGACGGCGGCGCGTTCCGAACTCGCCACGTGGTCGAAGTCGCCACCCGTGGCCGAGAGCGCGGACAGCAACTCGATGTTGGCGCCAGCGCCGATGCCGACGGTGTCGGTGTAGACCCCCTTGCGGGCCGCCTCTCCGGCGAGCCCGGCCAGGTGCGAAGGGCCGGTCAAGCCGACGTTGGGCTCCCCGTCGGACAGTAGGACCAGTCGGCGCGAGGGGCTGGATGAGCGCTCCAGAGCCGCATATCCCTGCCGAAGGGCTGCTTCGATGTTGGTCCCGTTCCCGTTGTACAGTCGCGGGTCGCTGTGCAGTCGCCCTGGAAGCGACGAACGCGCCCCTTCCGCCTGATCGCTGCTGACATGCTGTGCGCGGTGGGCGAACACGAACACGTGCACGGGCGACTCCGCCTGGAGTTCCCCCGCGAATTCGACGGCGGCTCGCCGGGCCAACTCCCATCGGGTGGCGGCCGATCCCGGGGACACGCTGTGGAGCATGGACTGGCTTGCGTCCAATAGCAGCGCGAACTCCGCCGGTGCGGCGGAATGAAGCCGGTGCTCCAACGGTGTGGGACCGAAGACGGCGACGAAGTCGTCGCCTCCGGTCACGAGGGCGCGGTCGGCACTGGTCTCTATTGCGTAGGTGCTCACGGGACCTCTCGGGGGTCGAGTCGGCGTCGGTCGGTTTGTCAGCCCACGAACGCGATGGCCAGGATGACGACGAGTGCCGCGACCAGGGCGGCGGCCGCCGCAGCCGCGACGACGGGCCACCAAGTCCACCCAGCTCCGACAGGGAACGCAGGCGCACGCAGGGGTGCTGCACCCGGAGCGGGGGCGGGGGGCGGTCGGTGCAGATCGGCGGGATCGTCGGCCGCGTTCACGGTCAGGGGAAACGCGGGAATGGGGACCGCGCGCGCTGTCAACGCCGCGGGATCGAGGATCTCGACGCGGCGCCAGCCTGTGAAGCGGTCCAAGGGGCCTTCCGGTATCTGCAGGTGCACACCGGAGCCGAGTACGGCGTCGTCGCCGTCGAGCTTGGCCCAAACGACCTCACCCGGCCGCAGCAGTTCGGCGGCTGCCTCCGGCGGCGGCGCCGGAGCGACAGAAAGGGCAGCGTCCTTGGCGGCATCCGGCTTGTGCTCGTTGCGCGGGGGCGGGTGGTCCCGGGAAGCCCACTGGTCCGCCTGACGTCTCTCGTCGGTGCCGACGCCGGATGGCGGCCGTAATGGAGACAGAGGGGTCCAGTCCGGGTTCGCCACTTGTATGCTCCGCAACTTGCTGACAGCCAGTCTGGTAAAGAATAATAACTAAGTAATTTACATTTGTGAAGCTCGGGTGTGGAGTAGACGATGGACCACTGGCTCAGCCGGGACCCCCTGATGGCCGACTACATCATCGACACGGCGAACATCGTCAGGAACAAGGATCTCGGTGGTGCGCGCACGTCTCTTGCGCGCTTGCGACTCGTTCTCGAAGCGGCGGCGGAAGACTGTGGTGACCCTGCGATGCAGGTTTACCTAGTGTGCGATAGTTCTGTATTGAAACGTGGCTGTATGTCGGATTCTGAGCGGCGAGTCCTGTTGCGCTGGCGGGATCAGGGCCTCCTGGACGAGCAGCCCGAAGCCGACTCGCGGATCCTTGAATTGGCCGAGACCACAGGCCTGCCTGTGATCAGCCGCGACCGCTTCCGCGGCCACCGCGACACCCACCCCTGGATCGACGGCACGGTCGACCGCTTCCTCGAGTGGGTACGCGACGGCGGGACTGTGCGACTGCGCCCTGTGGCCATGGGCACGGTCGGATCCTGGCGCCAATCCTTGTACGCGGAGAAGGACCTGATGAATGGGCGGGGTCTACTTGAACGGAGTTCACGGAAGCCGCGGCTCGACATCCTCGACCGCCTCTGGCGCTGTCCCCGGAACCCCTGTCCCTTCATCGGCGAAGGACGTCCAGGACAGCAGTTGCCACAGGTTGTGAAAGGGCAGGTGCGCTGCCCATTCCATGGCGATGTGCTTGCGGACGCAGGTCCGCGCCCGCCCTTTGTTCAAGTGAAGGTACGTGTCAATGGGACCGTGTGCGAACGCTTCATCCTTTTGAAGGACGATTCGGTCAATATCGGCCGATCTCCCGACACTCCGGGGTACTCCCTCGCCGAATGGGCGCCCGATCACGTGCTGGGGCGGTTGAGTCGATCCCATTGCCGACTGTCCTTCGACGGGCGCTGCCTGACCGTGACCGATACCAGTGCGAACGGCACTGCCGTCGTCTCGCGCAAACGGGACGGCTCCCCGGCAGGCGAGCGCCGACTGTCACGCGGCGATCGAGCGGACCTGCCTCCGGGAGCGGCAGCGGTGCCGTGTGAAGGTATCGCGCTGAGTCGCAGCGGGCGCCGTTTTCCCAACGAGTTCGGGTGAGGTTGTCGTCGGCTGCCGGCCAACCGAGCACCCGAAACGTCCCGGGGCATCCCCCTGCGGTATGGCTATAGACTCCGGACCAGCGCGCCCCGGCGGGCGTAGTCCGCTTCGAGAGGCGTGCGGTATGCCTGCGGCCAGTGACAAGGAGTCTGAGTGTGGGGGGCAGACGCGAGCGACTGCGTCAACAGTTGTCCGAGGATGTGCGGCGAGCTGCGCGTGCGATCATCAGCGAAGACGGCGTCGAGGCGCTGACACTGGCAGCTATCGCCCGCCGGGTCGAAGTCACGCCCGCGGCGCTGTACCGGCACTTCTCGGGACTGCCCGAAATCGTGGTCGAAGTCGGCAATGACATAGCCGAGGAGTTGTACTCGAAGTTGCAGGCGTCGGTGGATGCCCAGCCGGAGCATGATATGGCAGCCCGCCTCGTTGCCCCGTGCCGCACCCTGCGTCGTTGGTCGCTCCGGCATCGGCAGGAGTTCCACCTGCTGTTCGGTACGCCGACCGCCGCGATCGGCGACGCGCATACGGAGATGACGGGAGGTTGGGTACGTGGTCTCGCGGCGGTCTGGGGGCCGCTCTTTGTCACTCTGTGGGCTAAGCGCCCATTCCCCGTCGCCGCGGACGACGACCTCGATCCGCAGCTCCGCCAGCAAATTGCCGATTATCGTGCAGCGACGGGCGTGGAGCTTCCCCTCGGAGCGCTCGTGGTATTCCTTTCCTGCTGGCGGTCCATCTACGGCGCCGTCGCCCTGGAGGCGTTCGAGCACTTCGCTCCTCTGATAGAGGATCAGGAGCCGATGTTCGAGCAACTGATGCAAGAGCTTCTCGACCGCCTGGGGGTGGCTGACGGATACCGCCCACCGGGTTCCTGAAATGGGGGCGAAGGCACGTCGGCCGACTGAAGCGGACGCCACCATCTGTTCGGCTGGAACGCCGCCAATAGGATCCCGCGGGCGGAGCCGCGTGGGGGCGAGGGGAGAGACGGATGGGGAGCAACCAGACTGGGTCCGGCCCGCAGCATTGGACGGCAAACACACTCAGCGGCGATGCGGGCACAGTGGTGCAGGTCGGCAGCGTCTATGGGAATGTCTACGCCGGCGCGGGACCTCTCGTGAAGATTCCGGGTGAGCTGCCGCCGGCCCCGCACGGATTTTCCGGCCGCAGGGCGGAGCGCTCCGCCCTCTCCGACGCGCTCGTGAATGGCGGCCGAGGCCACGGCGGGGCGCTGGCAGCGGTGTTCGGCGGTGCGGGAGTCGGGAAGACCGCTCTCGCGCTCCACGTCGCGCACGCCCTCACGGAGAACTTCCCGGATGGTCAACTCTACGTCGACCTCCACGCTTACGGATCCGAAGGAGGGCCGCCGACTGCGGGCGGCGTCCTGTCCCGGTTTCTCCGGTCGCTGGGTGTCCCTGCCGATGAGATCCCTTCCGGAACCGATGAGCGGGCCGCGCTTTTCCGGAGTCTGCTCGGCGGCCGGCGCCTGCTCGTCGTTCTCGATAACGCGCCCTCGGAGCGGCACATCCGCCCCCTGTTGCCAGGAAGCTCCGCGTCGGCCGTCCTCGTCACCGCCCGCAAAGATCTGCCCGGGTTAGCCTCTCGTTACGGCTCGGCCGTGGTGCAGCTCGGCCTTCTGAGTAGGGACGAAGGTGTCGAACTCCTCCAAAGGACTGTCGGTCCCGCCGCGTCCGGCGACCCCGCCGCGCGGCTGGTGGGCCAGTGCGCCGGTCTTCCCCTCGCCCTTCGCTTGGCGGCGGACTTCATGCTGGCCCATCCGGGCTGGGACATCCAGCGCACAGTCGACGCGCTGGAAGACGAACGCGCGCGGCTAGACCTCGCGGAACCGGACGAACCCGACGCCGCCCTCCGCGCCGCCTTTTCCTGGTCCTACCGTGCCCTTCCGGACTCCGCCCGGCGCCTTTTCCGGCTTTCCGGCCTGCTCCCCGGCTCCACCTTCACCGAGAATGCGCTGGCGGCCCTTGCCCAGGCCGAGCAGTCGGTCGTAGACGAGGCATTGAGCGCGCTCCTGCGGCTTCACTTGTTCGAAGCGGCGGGCGCAGGCCGGTACGGAATGCACGACCTGCTGCGTGCCTACGCCCGCGAGTTGCTGAACGAGAACGAGGACGACGACGAGCGGCAGGCTGCCACCCTGCGGATCTGGGACTTCTACCTTGCCCGGGCCGATGCCGCCGACCGCGTTCTGAACCCGTATCGCTACCGGATCCCGATTCCCCGCGCGTCGGCGCCGGACGCGGCACCCGTTGAGAGCCGCGGCGAGGCGTTGGCCTGGATCTCTGCCGAAGCGGGCAACATGGCGGCGCTATGCCGCGACTCCCCTCCGGACCCCGTCCTGGACGACCGCCTCTGGCGGCTGGCCTACACCCTCAAGGGGTACTTCTTTCTCGTGAAGGAATGGGACCTGTGGCTGGCGACCCATCAGGCGGCCCTCGAAGCGACGCGACGCCTCGACGACCGGCAGGCCGAGGGTATGACGGCCAACAACCTGGGACTCGCCCGCATCGAGAGTGGTGACCTCGACACAGCTGCCGAGCACTACCGGGCGGCCCTGGAGATATTCGAGGAACTGGGCGAGCCGCACGGGCGGACGACCTCCATCGCCAACCTCGCCTGGATCCACCACTACCGCGGCGAGTACGTCCGGTCGCACCACCTCAACACGCGTGCACTGGAGACGTACAGGTCGCTTGGTTCGGACCGCAACGTCGGCATCACCCTGCGCGGACTCGCCCTGGACGAGGCGGCGCTCAACAGGTTCGACGCTGCGGAGACGCATCTGCAGGAAGCTCTGGCGCTGTTCACCGGGCTCGGCGAAGCGTTGGACACGGCGATGACCTACAACTGTCTCGGGGAGGTCCGTGAGCAGGCGGGAGACCACGCGGCCGCCGCTCACGACTTCGCCGAGGCCGCCGAGCGTGCCGGCGCCTGCCGCAGCGTATTCGAGCAGGCGCGGGCCCGCGACGGTGAGGGAAGGGCGGCATGGGCGGGAGGCGACATCGCAAGCGCCGAGTCCCACTGGGCCGAGGCGCTCGCGCTGTACCGCAGGCTCCGTGCCCGGGAGGCCGACGATGTGGAGCGCCGCCTCGGAGGCAGCGTGGCTCCTCGTTGACGTTGCCGACTAATCCTGCTCGTACCCGCCGTCCTCTCCGCTCCGCGTCGGCCACCGCGCTGGGTCCAACAGTGGGTTGAGCTTGGTGTAAGCCCACGGCAGAGGTGCCCCGGCAGTGCTCATGAACTGCGTGAACAGTGCTTCCAAGGGGAGTTCCAAGCGCAGCCGGTAGTCGGAGACGACGGTCCGGCGCTGCGCCTCAGTCGCCATGCGCAGAGCCTGCGCGGGAGCCCCGTCGGCTGCCAACGCCACGGCGAGTCGGCATTGCGTCTCCACCGTCGCGACATGGGCGGGGCCGAGGATCCGGCGGCGGGCCTCGTAGACTTCCTCGAAAACCCGGCGCGCTCGATGGTATTGGTTGTCCTCCAGCAGCCCTTGGGCCAGCCAGTGCCGCGCTTCGAGGAGTACGGGATGGCGGGCGCCCAGGAGCGGCTGCACTCGACGCTCCGTGGCATCCAGGATCGGCAGCCCCTGTTCCCGCGATCCTCCGCGCACCAAGGTCCTGCCGAGTACCGCGGCGGAGGCGAGGGTGAGCGGGTTGTCCGCGCCCAGAGACTCCGCCCGCACTCCGTGAACCCGCGTGAGGAGCGTGATGGCCTCCTGCTCCAAGGGCTTGTTCCCAAATGGCGGCCAGTCGGTGATGACAAGCGCGATCGCCTGGGCGGTCAGCGCATCGAGTAGCGACGGATGGCGTTCATAACCGAGTTCCCCGAACCGCTCGACGACGTTCTTCGCCTTGCTCCGGGACTCGATCACGTGGCCTTGGGCGGTGCGCACCGCGACCCGGACCGTGCGTGCCTCTAATAGGTGGAGTTCGTCGGTTCCGTCCCCATGGTCCCGGAGACCCGCGTCGATGACTCGCTGCGCCTTGGCGAGTTCGCCGGCGGCCAGCAGCACCCGCGCACGCTCCGTGACCAGGGGAAGAACCGGGTAGTCCCCCCGCTCCCGGAAGTAGTCGACCGTCTCACGGGTGACATTGGCCGCCGAGAAGGGATCCCCGAGACGGGACACGACCGTGGCGATCCGGTGGCGGGCGAGCACGTGCTCCGGGCCGGTGGCGCCCTCGCGTTCTCGCAAGACCTCCTCGCAGGCCCGCCGCGCGTCCTCGAACCGGCCGACCGCCTCTAACGTGGACGCCAAGGCGACCCGCCCCCGGAGGCGCTGCGGATGGCGCGGCGCGAAGAACTCGGCGTGGGCTTGCACCTGGCGTTCGCGGTACCGCAGAGCCAACACATGGTCCCCGTTCGCGTCGTCCACATCTGCAATGGCTCCCAGCAGGGCGGCGTGGGCCCGGCTGTGCGCCTCGACCTCTGTTAGGTGGCGGGCGTGGGTGATCAACTGCGCCCGCTCGGTAGCCGCGGTCGACGGCTTCGAGAGCAGGGCGTGCAACTCCTCGGTGAGGACGCTGAGGCGGCGCGGTTTTTCGGCGGCGTAGCGGTCGGCGTCGTCGGCCTCTATGGCGCGTGCGACGAGGGCGTGTACTCGCAGTCGGTCTCCCGTCGAGGCGAGGGAGGTCATGTCGAGATCGTGCAGCGCTTCGGCCACTGGCTCACCGGGGTGTGAGAAGGAGGTCTCGCAGAGCCGGGAAAGGCATGACCGCACATAACCCATCGGTATCGGGGCCGGCGCGAGCAGTGAGGCGATCAGCAGCACCTCCCTGGCCGTCGGCGACAGGGAGGCGACGGCCCGCAGCAGCACCTTCGCGACGTCCGGTGAAGCCGCGCTGGGCAGAACATCCCGAAGCCGCTCGGCGGGGAGGAACGAGAGCCACCGGGGATCGCGCAAGTCGTTCCGGTATTCGGCGTATGAGGCCGACGCACCGCGCCCCATCGCACGGGCGACGACCTGCAAGGCCTGCGCGTGCCCGCCCAGTTCGTCGATGAGCGCCCGCATCTGCTCCCGCTCCTCGGCGTCTCCGGGGCGGCGGCGCCCTGCCAGGAGCGACTCGGCATCGTCACGGGCCATGGCCCCGACTGCGATCTCCGTGCCGAAACCGATGTGCCGCCGGTCCCGGGTGGTGATCAGCGTGCGGCCGCACGCTGCCGGTGCCAGCAGTTCGCGGACATCGTCGACCGCGGCTCCCTCCGGCACGTCGTCGACCACCCAGAGCACGTCGCCTGGGGCCCGTTCCAAGGTTCGAGCCACCAGCTGACGGATCGAGGCGTGGTCGAGCCCTTCGACGTCATGGCCCATGGCAACGGCGACGGACGAGAGTTCGGTGCGGAAACGGGCGGGCACATCCCGTCGTCGCCCGCCGGGTGCGCCCGTGCTCTCGTTCAATTGCAACCAGTACACGCCACCGGGATAGAAGGGGCCGAAGAGTTCGATGTAGCGCTCGGCCAATGCGGTCTTTCCGACCCCGCCCGTACCGGTGACGAGGGCGCAGGGGCGGCGGCCGGCCGAATCGCGCATGGCGGGAAAGGATTCGTCCGTCAGCGCGGAGTGGACGCGCCACAGTTCCGGGAGGCGGCCGACGAAGGACCGGTTCCCGGCGGGTTCGACGGGCAAGACCTTCGGACGCTTGCGCGGCGGCGGCCCCAAGGGAGTGGTGAACCGGTCGGCGGCTCTTTTGATGCTCGCCGCAAACTCCCGCCACTCTCGTCGGCTACCGGGGACGGGGTGGAGCTTTGTGTCCTGCACCTGGACGAGTTCGATGTGCTCGGAGGTATCGGGCTCAGGGTTTACGACGCGAATCCGGGCGGCCGCGGATCCGCGGCGCCGCTGCGCCGCGAGGAACGCCGACGTCAGCTCCCACTGGCAGGCTGGGCGCCGCGGGTACTCGGTCGAGAACACCGCGAGGAACAACTTGCTGCGTGCGAGTTCGCTTACGAGCCCTTCGGTGATCCCGTCGCCGAAACTGATGCGCTCGTCCCTGAAGACGCGAAGACCACACTGTTGCAACTCTCGGTGGAGCCGATCGGTGATCTCCGCGCGCCCGTCCGCGCGCGTGAAACTAATGAACACGTCCCAATCTGCCGCCGAGTGCGCTTCGCCGCACGGATCCGGCATCAGAGCATCCTCCTTGCGTGCGGGCAAGCGGACCCGAGGAAGCACCGTTCCTCTCCGCGACACCGGGCTATTAACGAAGTGCTGTCCGGGCATACGGGAATAGTCCCATCCCGAACTCAGCGGCGCAGGGGGATTCCTCTGCTTTGTGGCGAACGGGCGTGCAGCGCGTCTGTGCTGATCACACACCCGGTGAGCCAATGTCGGCCCGCAGGGCGACGCGGTGGGCACTCCTCCCGTACGCCCCGCCCTGCGTCACATGACCTGCGAGTCGAAGAACTTCTCCGACGACGGGTAGTCGTACTTGCACTCCAAGTGGAGTCGACGCTGCCGCATACCATCGAGTATGGAGGGCCTGGGGTTGTCGGGCGGGCGCTGGGTGTACCTGAGATGCCTCAGGTCGAGGCGGCCGCCCACGTCGCTGACGAGACCAACGTAGACGCAGTCGTCGCTGTAGAAGTGGCTGATCGGCTGCTCTTCACCCCGAGCCTTGATCTGGACGCGCATCCTCCGGCCCCGATTTCTGGACTCTCGGAGCGCCGAATTTTCCGATCTGCCTGCCTTGCGGAGGTCCCGTGCGGTTGAATCCCCACATGAACTTCGAGGGCGCCCCCCGCCCCTGGCCCGATGGCATGTCGGTGGCCGCGTGGAGTGCGTGGGCCAAGCACGACTTCGATTCCGAGGGGTGGCTGCCGTTGTGGCGGCACATGGCCGACAGCGCCGCTGTCGCTGAGCGGTTGTGGGACGAATGGGTTCCCGACCGGGTGCGTCGGCTGGTGTCCGCCGTTGTGCCCGGCGGCCCCGACGACGCCCGGCGGCTCGCTGTGTGGTTGGCCGCCGTGCACGACATCGGGAAGGCGACGCCGGCCTTCGCCTGCCAGGTAGAGGGGCTCGCCGACCGCATGCGTGCCCAAGGCCTGGACATGCGGCTGCAGAAGCAGATGCCCGACCGCAAGCTCGCCCCGCACGGGCTCGCCGGTCAGTTGCTGCTCCAAGAATGGCTTGTGGAGCACCACGGGTGGCGCAAACCGGCCACCCTCCAACTGTCGGTCATCGTCGGCGGTCACCACGGCATTGCTCCGACGCAGTCCGATATCGCCGAGTTGGCGCGGCACCGGTCGCTGCTGCGTACCCGCGGCAGCGAGAACGCCTGGCGCAGTGTCCAACACGAGCTCCTCGACGCCGCCGCCCAGGCCTGCAGTGTCCAGGACCGCCTTTCCCACTGGGCGGGTATGAAACTGCCGCAGCCGGTGCAGGTGCTGCTGGCCGGCCTGGTGATCATGGCCGACTGGATCGCCAGCAACCCCGAGTTGTTCCCCTACTTCCCGAGTGAGCGCAGCAGCGACCCCGAGCGCATCACAGCGGCGTGGCAAGGCCTCGACCTGCCGCGCCCCTGGTCCGCGGTCAAACCAAAGACCGAACCGGACGAGCTCTTCGCCGCCCGCTTCGACCTGCCCGCCGGCGCTCGCGTCCGCCCGGTGCAGGAGGCCGTGGTGACCATGGCCCGGGACATGGCCGCACCGGGATTGATGGTGATCGAGGCGCCCATGGGGGAGGGCAAGACCGAGGCCGCGCTCGCCGCCGCGGAGATCTTCGCCGCCCGTTCCGGCGCCGGCGGCTGCTTCATCGCGCTGCCCACCATGGCCACCGGCAACGCCATGTTCCCCCGCCTGCTCGACTGGCTGGACCACCTACCCGACGCCCGTGTGGAGACCGGGGCGCACTCGGTGTTCCTCGCCCACTCCAAGGCGGCGCTCAACGAGGACTTCGCCGACCTGATGCGGGCCGGGCGCCGCTCGCTGGCCGGTATCGCCTCCGACGGCGGAGAAGGCGCCTGGGCCCACCGCGCCGATACCCGGGCTGCCTCGGCCGAACTCGTCGCCCACCACTGGCTGCGCGGACGCAAAAAGGGAATGCTGTCGTCCTTCGCCGTGGGCACCATCGACCAACTGCTGTTCGCCGGGCTCAAGAGCCGGCACCTGGCGCTGCGCCACCTTGCTTTGGCGGGCAAGGTCGTGGTGATCGACGAGGCCCACGCCTACGACACATATATGAATGCCTACCTCGACCGGGTGCTGGAGTGGCTGGGCGCCTACGGTGTGCCGGTGGTGGTGCTCTCGGCCACCCTGCCGGCCGGGCGGCGCCGCGAACTCGCCCGGGCCTATGCCGGAGGCGACACCGACGCTGCCGAGCCCGACTGCTCCGCCTCTGTGCAGGCGGCGCAGGAGTATCCGCTCATCGCGGCGGTCGCTGCGGGCAGCGCGCCGCGGATTTCGGCTCCCCGAGCCTCGGGCCGCGCCACACACGTGCACGTGGAGAGCCTCGACGATGACGTCGAGCGGTTGGCCGATCGTTTGGAGACCGAACTCGAAGACGGCGGCTGCGCGCTGGTGGTACGCAATACGGTCCGCCGCGTGCTGGAAACCGCCGCCCACTTGCGCGCACGCTTCGGCGACGCCCAGGTGGCCGTGGCCCATGCACGGTTTCTCGACCTGGACCGCGCCGACAACGACGCCAAACTGCTCGCCGAGTTCGGGCCCCCGGAGAAGGTCGCCGAGCGCGGGGGAACCCGGCCGACGAAACGCATCGTCGTCGCCAGCCAGGTCGTCGAGCAGTCCCTGGACGTCGACTTCGACCTGCTGGTCAGCGACCTGGCCCCCATCGACCTGCTGTTGCAGCGCATGGGGCGCCTGCACCGCCACCAGCGCGGCCCAGGCCAAGGCGAGCGCCCGCTCCGGCTGCGCACCGCCCGCTGCCTGGTCACCGGCGTCGACTGGGCCGCGGCCGTGCCCCAACCGGTACAGGGTTCCCGCATGGTCTACCGGACCTACCCGCTGCTGCGCGCCCTCGCGGCGCTGGAGCCCTACCTCGCGGCAACCGCCGAGACGGACAGCACGGTGCGCCTGCCCGAGGACATCAGCCCGCTGGTGCAGCGCGCCTACGGCGACCAGGAGATCGGTCCTCCAGAGTGGGCCGAGACCCTGGCGGCGGCGCGCGCCGACCACGAGACCCACCAAGCCGAGCAGCAGCGCAGGGCCGGCGACTTCCTGCTCAACCCGCACGCACGCCCCGGCCGGCCGCTGGTGGGCTGGGTTGAGGCCGGGGTTGGCGATGCCGACGACACCCGCGGCGGCAAAGCCCAGGTGCGCGACAGCAAGGAGACCGTGGAGGTCCTGGTCGTCCAGCGGCGCGCCGACGGCGCGCTGACCACGGTGCCCTGGCTGGGCCCCGACCGGAAGGGACGCGAGCGCGGAGGTCTGGAACTGCCCGTTGACGCCGCTCCCGCTCCGCGGCTCGCCCGGATCGTCGCCGCCTGCGGGCTGCGCCTGCCACCCGAGTTCTCCGACCCCCATGCGCTCGACACGGCGATCACCGAGCTTGAAGCCGACTGCTTGCCCGCCTGGCAGACCAAGGAGGCGCACTGGCTCGCAGGCGAGCTGATCCTCGTCTTGGACGAGAACTGTCGGCGCCGCCTGGCAGGCTACGAACTCCACTACAGCCGCTCCGACGGTCTTGAGGTGCACCGTGCCGGATGACGTCCCCCCGCCGTCCTTTGACCTGACCACCCGCCCGTGGATCCCCGTCCAGCGGCTCGACGGCACCGAGGAGGAGCTGTCGCTGCAGGAGGTCGTGGAAAAGGCCGCCGCACTGCGCCGGATCGTCGGCGACGTCCCCACCCAGGAGTTCGCGCTGATGCGGCTGGTTCTGGCGATCGTGCACGACGCCGTCGAGGGCCCGAGCGACACCGGGGCGTGGGACGAGTTGTGGCAGAACGGGCTGCCCGCCGGGCGCATCGCCGCCTACCTGGACCGCCACCGCGACCGCTTCGACCTCCTGCACCCGCAAACACCGTTCTTCCAGGTCGCCGACCTGCGCACGGCCAAAGACGAGGTCTTCTCGCTCGATCGGATCGTGGCCGACGTTCCCAACGGCGATCCGTTCTTCACCATGCGGGCGCGCGGCGCCGACCGGCTCGGTTTCGCCGAAGCCGCCCGCTGGGTCGTCCACGCCCACGCCTTCGACCCCTCCGGAATCAAGTCCGGCGCGGTGGGCGACCCCCGCGTCAAGAACGGCAAGGGCTACCCCCAAGGCGTGGGGTGGGCGGGAAATCTCGGCGGCGTGCTCGCCGAAGGCGACACCCTGCAGGAGACGCTGCTGCTCAACCTGGTCGCCGCCGATGTCGACAACCTGCGCATCGACGCCGATGACCGCCCCGCCTGGCGCCGCGACCCAGCCGGTGCCGCCCCCGCCGACGCCCGCGACCTCGCAGCGCGCCCCACCGGGATCCGCGACCTCTACACCTGGCAGAGCCGGCGGCTGCGGCTGCGCTACGACACCGAGGGGGTCTACGGTGTCCTGCTGGCCTACGGCGACCCGCTGCCGGCGCGCAACATGCACAACCGCGAACCGATGACCGCTTGGCGGCGCAGCCCGGCCCAGGAGAAAAAGCACAGCCTGGCCCAGGTGTATCTGCCGCGCGAGCACGATCCCGCCCGCAGTGCCTGGCGCAGCTTGGCGGCCCTGATCACAGGGAAAGATCCCCACGCCGAACAGCGCAAGGAGGCCGCCGCGGTGGTGCGGCCCCGCGTACTCGACTGGGTTGCGCGGCTGGCCAACGAAGGATTCCTAGAGGACACCCATCTCATCAGGCCCCGCCTGTTCGGTGCGGTCTATGGCACCCAGCAGTCGGTCATCGACGAAATCGTCGACGACGGCGTCGCCATGCACGTGGTCGTACTCCGCCAACGCGACGCCGACCTCGGCCAGGCCGCCGTCGACGCGGTCGTCGACGCCGAACGTGCCGTGACCGCCGTGGGCGATCTGGGCCAGCGACTCGCCCAAGCCGCCGGAGCCGAGTCCGATGGCCCGCGGACCACCGCCCGCGATCTCGGCTTCGCCGCGCTCGACGGCCCCTTCCGCACCTGGCTGTTCGGACTTCGCGCTGGCGACGATCCCGAAGCGAAACGCGGCCAATGGCAGCACCTGGTCCACCGAACGATCCGCGACCTCGGCAAGCAGTTGGTCGACCAGGCGGGCGACGCCGCCTGGACCGGTCGGCTCATCGAAGCCAAGAACGGATCCTTCTGGCTCACAGCCGGCGGCGCCGATCTGCGCTTCCGCGCGGCGCTGAAACAGGAGCTTCCCTTGTCCACCACCCACGATCAGGCAGACGAGGCACGAGCGTGACCACCACAGACACCAAACGCACGATCCCCCTGCAGTGGGTGGGCGCCTTCGTCGACGAACGCGTCCGCGAGATCCAGAACGGCTACATCCATGACCGCTCCGGTGCTGTGGCCACCCTGGCCGAGCTGCGGCGCGGCGCGGGCAAAACCATCGGCGAGGCCCCCGAACTGTGGGGCCTGACCCTGGACGACCGCTTCTACCAGGCCATGCCGGCCTACCTCCTGAAGCCGAACCCGGATGACGAGCAGGAGAAGGAGCGGGCGGAGAACGAGCGGCAACTCGCCGAAAACGCCGCCCACATCGCCCTGACCCTTTTCGCCGTGCACCAGCAGTCGCGCCGCGAGGAGCGCATGCACCAGCGCGGACGCGACCTGGGGGGAGCCGTGCGCCGGCTTATGCCTCCCGGCGACATCGACGAGCCGGTGCGCCGCAGGTTCGTCCAGGCAGGTACCGCCCACGACCTGCCCACACTCGCCTACCGGCTGCGCGAGATCGTCGTGCTGCTGCGGCGCGACTCTATCCCCCTCGACTACGGCCTGCTGGCCGACCAGATCCACCGCTTCCAGCACCCGGGCGGCCGCAGCGACGTCCGCGCCAGTTGGGGGCGCGGCTTCCACGCCGCCTCCTCCGCTGCGGTCCCCGCCGAGGCTCCCGCAACCGGCACCGACATCCCCACCGAGACCGATGAGGACAACGCATGAGCCGCACCATTCTGGACCTGCACGTGCTCCAGACCGTCCCGCCCAGCAACATCAACCGCGACGACACCGGAGCCCCGAAAACCGCGGTCTACGGCGGCGCGCGACGGTCCCGCGTCTCCAGCCAGGCCTGGAAACGCGCCACCCGCATGGCCTTCGACGACCTGCTCGATCCCAGTGAGCTGGGCGTGCGCACCAAGCGGGTCGCCGAACTGCTGGCTGAGCGCATCCAGAACATCGACGATTCGATCGAGGAGCGCGCGGCCTGGACCTTGGCCGCCGAGACCGTGCAGGCCGCCACCGGCTCCAAGATCGAAGTGCCCAAGCGCAAAGCCGACGCTGCCAAGAAGAACGGCCAGCAGGAACCGGCCCCCGAATCCGCCTATCTGATGTTCCTCAGCGCCCGCCAACTCGACGCCCTGGCCGAGCTCGCCGTCGAAGGCCGCGCCGACATCAAGGCCTTCCTCAAGGACAACAAGAAGCGGGCCAAAGAGCTCGCCGACACCCGCCACTCCGTCGACATCGCCCTGTTCGGCCGCATGGTCGCCGACGGCGCCGACGTCAACGTCGACGCCGCCGCACAGGTCGCCCACGCCATCAGCGTGCACCCGGTGGAGAACGAGTCCGATTACTACACCGCCGTCGACGACGAGAATCCCGACGAGGAGACCGGCGCGGGCATGATCGGCACCGTCGAGTTCAATTCCGCCACCTTGTACCGCTACGCCGCCCTGGATGTCGACCTGCTGCGCAAGAACCTGGGGGAGGGGCTGCGCGAAGACGAGCCGGTCACCGAGCCGCTGCGCCGCGCTGTGGAGGCCTTCGTGCGCGGGTTCGTGGAATCGCTGCCCACCGGCAAGGTCAACACCTTCGGCAACCACACGCTGCCGGATGCGGTCATCGTGAAGCTGCGCCGCAGCCGCCCGGTCAGCTTCGCCGGTGCCTTCGAGGAACCGGTCGCGCTCGGCAGCGGACACGTGCGCGAAGCCAGTGAGCGCTTGGCCGAGTACGTCGGCGATGTCGAGAAGGCCTACGGAATAGCCGGTGACGCCGACACGTGGGTGCTGCGGGTGGGGCCCAACACCGCCAAGCTCGCCGCGCTGGGCACCGAGCTGCCCCTGACCGAATTGGTCTCCGCCGTCGGCGCCGCGGCCGAGCGCGCGGCAACCCCGGCATGAGCACCCTGGTCCTCCAACTGGCCGGGCCCCTGCAGGCGTGGGGATCCGCAGCCCGCTTCGCGCGGCGCACCACCGAGAACGCGCCCACCAAGAGCGGCGTGCTCGGGTTACTGGCCGCTGCCCAGGGGCGCGAGCGTACGGACGACCTGTCCGACCTGGCCGCGCTGCGGTTCGGTGTGCGTGTGGACCAAGCCGGCACCCGCGTGCGCGACTACCAGACCGCCCACCACCTCGACACCGGCACCTCCATGCCCGTCTCCGAACGGTTCTACCTGGCCGACGCCGTCTTCGTCGCGGCGGTCGAAGGCGAGGACACACTGGTCGGCGACCTGCATCGGGCGGTGCAGGCTCCCGGGTTCCTGCCCTACCTGGGGCGGCGCTCGTGCCCCCCGGCGCGGCCGATCGACATCGGCGTCCGCGCCGGGGCGAGCCTGGAGGAGGCGTTGGAAACCGAGGTATGGCGGGCCTCGGCCTGGTTTCAGCGCCGCCGGGCACGGGAGGCCACCGTCGCTCTCACCACCCTGCTGGATGCCGCCCCTGGGGCGACCGAAGCCGACAGCCTGCGCGATGCGCCGCTGAGCTTCGATCCGCTGCACCGGCGCTACGCACTGCGCGGGGTCCGTACGCACACGGTCGAGGTGGCCAACCCCCGGGCCCGCCGCCCCGCGGTGCCCGACCACGATCCCGCCAGCCTGCTGGGAGGCGCCTGATGTATCTCACCCGCTTCCGCATCAACACCGCGCTTAGCGGCGCGCGGCGCCTGCTGTCCTCGCAGCGCGCCATGCACGCCGCGGTGATGAACGCGTTTCCCGACGTGCTGCCCACCGACCCGGAACCCCCGCGGGTGCTGTGGCGCGTGGACCGCAACGCCAAGGCCGAGGTGTTCCTCTACATCGTCGGCCCCGCACGGCCCGACCTGACCCACGTGGTGGAGCAAGCCGGCTGGCAGGAGCAGCCGAACTGGCAGACCTACGACTACGCCCCGTTCCTGTCGCGGTTGGCCAAGGGCGACACGTGGGCGTTTCGGCTCACCGCCAACCCGGTGCACAGCATCCGCCGCAAGGACGGAGAACCCACCAAGGTCACCGCCCACGTCACACCGCGCCACCAGGCGCAGTGGCTACTGCAGCGCCAAGAGGCCGCGGGCTTCCGGATCATGGAGAAACCGCACGAACAGCGTTTGCTGCCTGATGGCGACGAACACGAACTCCTGGTCCACGATCGCCGCGACCGCTCCTTCGACAAGCCGGCGCAGGAATCCGCGGCGGGAAACCGTGGCAAGGGCGGCAAGAAGAATCGCGTCTCCCTGGTCACCGCGACGTTCGACGGGCGCCTGGAGGTCGTCGACCCCGAAGCGCTGCGCCGCACCCTCACCCACGGGCTGGGACGCGCCAAGGCCTACGGGTGCGGGCTGATGACCCTTGCCCCGGTCGGGTGAGGTAGCCCATGGCAACGGCCGGCAGGCGCGCCGCCTCCACACCACGCGAGCTCACCCGGGTCCAGGACCGGCTCTCGTTCGTCTACCTGGAGCGGTGCACGGTGCACCGCGACGCCAACGCCATCACCGCCGAAGACGGCGACGGCACCACCCACATCCCCTCGGCCACGATCGGCACCCTGCTGCTGGGGCCCGGAACGCGGGTCACCCACCAGGCCATGAGTGTGCTCGGCGAGTGCGGCGCCGGCGTGGTCTGGGTGGGGGAGCGCGGCGTGCGCTTCTATGCGGGCGGGCGGGCCCTGACCCGTTCAGCCGCCCTGGCCGAGGCCCAGGCGCGGGCCTGGGCCAACCGGGTGGCGCGGTTGGAAGTCGCCCGTGCGATGTACCGGATGCGTTTTCCCGACGAGGACCCGGCCGGGCTGACCCGCCAGCAACTGCTGGGCAGAGAGGGAAAGCGGGTCAAGGAGTTCTACCGCAAGGACGCCGCACGCGTGGGGATGCAGTGGAAGGGGCGGCGCTATGTCCCCGGCGACTTCGACTCCGGAGACCCCCTCAACCAAGGGGTGACCGCGGCAGCCCAATGCCTCTACGGGGTCTGCCACGCGGTGGTGGCCGCGCTGGGGTGCGTCCCCGGGCTGGGATTTGTCCACTCCGGCCACGAGCTCTCCTTCGTGCTGGATGTGGCCGACCTGTACAAGACCGAGATCGGGATACCGGTCGCCTTCGACACCGCGGCCGAAAGCCCGGAAGAGGTCGGCCCGCGCACCCGCCGCGCACTGCGCGACCACATCAACGACACCGCGTTTTTGGACCGCTGTGTGGCAGACGTCCAGCGGCTCCTCCTGCCCGGGGACGGCGCCCACGGCGACGTCGCCGATGACGCCTTCGACCGGGTCGGCCTGCAGATCGATCGGGGCGGCGACGTGGAATCGGGGCGCAACTACGCCGACGGAGTGATCTGGTGACGGTCATCGTGCTGACCAACTGCCCGGCCGGGCTCCGCGGGTTTCTCACCCGCTGGCTCCTGGAGATCTCGCCGGGCGTGTTCATCGGCGGTCCCACCGCGCGGATCCGCGATGTCCTGTGGGCTGAAGTGCAGGCGTATGCCGGCAACGGCCGCGCGCTGCTGGCTTACAGCACGGACAATGAGCAGGGCTTCACCTTTGCGACATTCGACCATAAGTGGCATCCGATCGACCACGAGGGTCTGACGCTGATCCGGCGCCCTAGTGAAGAGTCGGCAGTTGCTGCGGCGGCCGCGCCGAAAGGGTGGAGCAAGGCGTCCAAGCGCCGCCGTTTCGGGAACCGGTGAGTCGTATGCGTATTGTGTGTGTTTTGCCGGTTTTTCAAGGAGTGAATGAAAACGGTCCCTGCCGCTGGTAAAGGCGCAGGTCATTCAGTGTGCTCCCCGCGCACGCGGGGATGGTCCCACCGCGCCGGTCCCCGTACATGCGTGGGCGTCGTGCTCCCCGCGCACGCGGGGATGGTCCCCGGGCGCGGATCCAGCGCCAGCGCCCGTCCTTGTGCTCCCCGCGCACGCGGGGATGGTCCCTGGCGGCAGAACTCGGACACTGCAACCGAGACGTGCTCCCCGCGCACGCGGGGATGGTCCCATTGCGCCGATCTCGCCGCCGACACTGAGGGTGTGCTCCCCGCGCACGCGGGGATGGTCCCTCCCCGACGGGCAGGCCGTGATCGAAACCGACGTGCTCCCCGCGCACGCGGGGATGGTCCCGAAGCCCTGCTGCTGATCAAGACCGACCCGGGGTGCTCCCCGCGCACGCGGGGATGGTCCCGGCGGTGGAACGTGGTCGCGGAGGGTTTCGATGTGCTCCCCGCGCACGCGGGGATGGTCCCGCGACCCAGAACGCCACCGTCACCGCAGCCGAGTGCTCCCCGCGCACGCGGGGATGGTCCCCACACCCACCGCCGCATGCTCGGCCACCTGCTGTGCTCCCCGCGCACGCGGGGATGGTCCCGGCGTTTGAGGGTGTCGACCATCATGTCGTCAGTGCTCCCCGCGCACGCGGGGATGGTCCTGCGGCCGGCTCCGGAGTCGCACTCGTCGAAGGGTGCTCCCCGCGCACGCGGGGATGGTCCCGGAATTTGGCGGACGCGTACCGCAAAACCGGCGTGCTCCCCGCGCACGCGGGGATGGTCCCCTCGAAGGCAAAGACAACCGGGAAAACAACCAGTGCTCCCCGCGCACGCGGGGATGGTCCCCACGTCTCCCGGTTGTGCTTCTTTCAACGGTAGTGCTCCCCGCGCACGCGGGGATGGTCCCTTGCAGGGCGGACACGCCGGGCTTGAGGGTGCGTGCTCCCCGCGCACGCGGGGATGGTCCCCCATCCACCAGCACAAACACAGAACTCCCGCAGTGCTCCCCGCGCACGCGGGGATGGTCCCCCCAGCTCAGCCGCGGACCGCTCGACCAGCCAGTGCTCCCCGCGCACGCGGGGATGGTCCCGCGGCGCAACGGCTGGGCGAGGGGCTGGTGGCGTGCTCCCCGCGCACGCGGGGATGGTCCCGCGAACCTTATGCCTACGGGCTCATGTCCGATGTGCTCCCCGCGCACGCGGGGATGGTCCCCCGCCGCCGACGAGGCGCCGTCGGACGCGGCCGTGCTCCCCGCGCACGCGGGGATGGTCCCGACGCCGGCGTGGAGACCGACGACACCGTCCGGTGCTCCCCGCGCACGCGGGGATGGTCCCCAGCGCCATTGCTTGTGCGACACCGGGCGGCAGTGCTCCCCGCGCACGCGGGGATGGTCCCCACTCCGGGCTCACCGACCGCGCCTCGGCCGTGTGCTCCCCGCGCACGCGGGGATGGTCCCCGCGCCCTCGGGCGCACAGGTCCGCACCTGTTGTGCTCCCCGCGCACGCGGGGATGGTCCCGCAGTTGCAAGCCCGCGTGCTCGCCGCGGGATGTGCTCCCCGCGCACGCGGGGATGGTCCCGAGGGTGCGCGGCGGCTCCACCCAGTAGGCGTGTGCTCCCCGCGCACGCGGGGATGGTCCCGGGACCGGGCGCGCAGCACGGAACTGGAGGAGGTGCTCCCCGCGCACGCGGGGATGGTCCCGTACGGCGATCCGATCTTCGACCGGGCATGCTCGGACAGGTGCTCCCCGCGCACGCAGGGATGGTCCCCGCGCCGGGCCCCAATTCCCCGGCGCGCTTGAGTGCTCCCCGCGCACGCGGGGATGGTCCCGCCATGCGTACGCACACCACACGCACAGACGCGTGCTCCCCGCGCACGCGGGGATGGTCCCCGTTCTCGAAAAGGTCGCGCGGCCGGTCCGAAGTGCTCCCCGCGCACGCGGAGATGGTCCCGCGCTAGAAAACGGGGAGAGCTAATGACCGCCGTGCTCCCCGCGCACGCGGGGATGGTCCCGCCATGCGTACGCACACCACACGCACAGACGCGTGCTCCCCGCGCACGCGGGGATGCTCCCCGGTTGCGGCCGTCCTGGATCTCGTCGGACAGGTGCTCCCCGCGCACGCAGGGATGGTCCCCGCGCCGGGCCCCAATTCCCCGGCGCGCTTGAGTGCTCCCCGCGCACGCGGGGATGGTCCCGAGGGTGCGCGGCGGCTCCACCCAGTAGGCGTGTGCTCCCCGCGCACGCGGGGATGGTCCCGGGACCGGGCGCGCAGCACGGAACTGGAGGAGGTGCTCCCCGCGCACGCGGGGATGGTCCCGAGATCGTCTATGTGGGTGACCACCGCGACAAGTGCTCCCCGCGCACGCGGGGATGGCCCCGCCCGCAACGACGTGAAGCACGGTGTGTCCATGTGCTCCCGGCGCACGCGGGCGGGGGATGGCCCCTCTCCGTCGTCGGAGGAAGGGGCGTCTTCGGGGCGTCGATGCGGATGCTGGGAAGACGCCGACGGCGGTGGCGGCCTTGCTCCCGTTGAGCACGTTCGCAAAGGTGCTGAGCGCTGCGGCGACACCAGTGGCAGTTGTCATCTGGAAAGAGCTGATGCGTCGATGCCGTAGGAATCGGTGAGATGGGGGTGGACGGCCGGTGTATGGCGTCAGCCGGCGGCGAGTTCGTCCAAGCGGCGCCGGATGCGTGCGGTCTCGGGGGCGCCGATGGGCTCGAAAATGTCGAGGGCTTCGGCGAGGTGGGTGCGTTCGCTGCCGGGGTGGCCGCGGTGGTGGGCGATGTCGGCGAGCAGCACGTGGGTACCGGCGGTCTCGTAGGCGGTGTCGGCGCGTGCGGCGGAGGCGAGCGCGTCGCGGGCGGCGGCCTCGGCCTGGTCGGGGTGGCCGGCGTCGAGGTGGACCTCGGCGAGGTAGCGCTGGGCCCGGCCGAGTTGGTAGTGGTCGCCGGCCTCGGCCAGCACGCCGATCGCCTCGTCGAGCAGGCCGATCGCCTCGGGAAGGTGGCGCTGTTTGCGGTAGGCGCCGGCGAGGTGGCGCGTGTGCAGGGCGGCGCCGCGGGTGCTCCCGAGGGCCTTGTGTTCGGCGACGCTCTGCTGGAGGAGGTCGACAGCCGCGTCCAGGTCGTCTTCGAGGGCCAGGTAGGTCACGCCCAGCCCGGCCCGGCAGGAAGCGATCCCGTGCGCGTGGTCGAGGTTCTGCCAGGCGGTCAGGGCCGCGCGGTAGTGGGCGCGGGCGTCGAGGAACTCGTGGCGGGCGTTGTCCAGTTCGCCCCGGAGCATGCGCATGAACGCGGTCGCCTCCGCAGCGCCGCACGCCTGCGCTGATTCCAGGCCGAGGTGGGTGGCCTCCTGCCAGAAAGAGAAGCTGCGGCGTGCGGTGAGGTAGTGCTTCAGCGGCTCGACGGTTTGCCAGCAGGCGGTGTGGTGGCCGGTGTGGTGGGCCAGGCGGATCACGGCGCGGATGTTGGCCTGTTCGGCATCCAGCCAGGCCATGGCCGCGGGGGCGTCGGCGAAGACAGGCCCGCGGTGCTCTTGGCGGGTGCGGATGTCGGCGGCGGGGTCGGTGTCCAGGCGCCACCGCCAGGGGTTCAGGGCCAGGTCGGCGGTGGTGGCCATGTCGCGGTAGGCCGCCAGAAGCCGGGCCCTGGCGGCGGCGCGGTCGTGGTCGGTGAGGTCGCGGGTGGCGCGGGTGTGCAGCCAGGTGTGGACCGCGTCGTGGACGGTGTAGGTGTGGTGGCCGTGGTCGGTCAGCAGGTCGGCTTCGACCAGGCCGTGCAGGAGGTGGGTGTGGTCGCCTGGGAGGAGGGCGTCGGCGGCGGTGGGGCCGATGCGGGGGCCGGGGTGCAGGGCCAGGAGTCGGGCGGCGCGGGATTGTTCGGCGGGCAGGTGGGTGTCGAGGTCGGTGAGGCGGTCGTCCACGGGGGTCTCCTGGGTCAGGGAGCGGGTGAGTTGGTCGGGTGTGGTGCTGGGGTGGCGGGTGAGGTGGGCGGCGGCCAGGCAGGCGGCCAGCGGCAGGCCGCGGCAGGCGCGGGCCGCGGCCCGTTGCAGGTGTTCGGGTGCGGGGTGGTTGGTGCCGAGTAGCGCGTGCAGGAGGTGCTCCGCCGCGTGTTCGGTGAGTGCGCCCAGCCGGAGGCGGGTGGCGCCGTCGGCGACCAGGTCGGCCAGAGGGTGTGGGGCGGTGGCGATGCCGGCGCAGCCGGGTCCGGCGGGCAGCAGGAGCCGGGCCTGGGCCGGGGTGGTGTTGTCTGCGAGTACGGCCAGGCGCCGCCGGGAGGAAAGTGTGCGCCAGTGGGCGGTGCGGTGGTCGGGGTGGGCGGGCAGCGTGGCGGGGGAACGCCCAGCGCGTGCAGCCACCCGCTCAGCGCGGTGTCGGCATCGGTGCGGGCGAGGTCGGCGTACAGCAGCCCGTCGGGCCACCGGTCGGCGCAGGCGCTCAACCACGACACGGCCAGCGCGGTTTTTCCGATGCCGCTGGGCCCGTCGATGGCGATCCAGCACGCGGTGTGCGGGTCGCGCTCTTGCCAGGCCAACTCCAACGCGCGGAGGTCGCGGGTGCGGTTGACGAACCGCCGGCGCGGCGGCAACTGGTAAGGAACGGGCGCTGGTGTGGAGGCGGAGGGGTGCAGGTGGATGCCGCCGGTGACGGCGCCCGCCTGCACGAGGCTGCCGGTGATGTGGGTTGCGGAATTGTTGCTCATTGGCCTTCGGCAAGGGGGCGGGAGTTGCCGGATCGCCGCGCGTCGGCTTCTCGTCGCGGCTGGGTGTCCGTGGCCGCTGGGGCGGCCGGTGCGGACGAGCCAGGCAGAAAAACGGTGTGGGGCAACGGAGGCCGGGGCACCGCGGCGCCCATCCCGGCGCGGTCTGTCACAGCTGGTCGAGGAGATACGCCACCTTGATGAGCAGGCCCGGCCCCACGCGATGGTGGTGGCGGGCATCACGAGGCGGCAGAGTGCTTTCGCGCCATCGCGCACTGGTCCGGTGCAGGCGCCCGTCACCAGCAGTGCCCCGCCCGCCACGATGACGATCACGGTGGTGATGGCCACGGCGCTGGCGGCGATGGATACGGGTGTCACGGCCGGGGTTTCTGCGTCGGGGTGGGAGCGGTCGGCATGCAGGGGTCATGAGTGTGCGCGGGAGCCGCCGCGTCCGCGCAGGTCGACGCCGGCGCGGGTGAGCAGGGTGCGCATGCTGGTGTAGGAGCAGTCGTGGTCGGCGGCCAGGTCGCGGATGGTGGCCCCGGCTCGGTAGGCGGCGGTGATGGTGTCGACCTGGGCCTGCAGGCGCCGGAGAACGTCGGCGCGGCGCCGCCGTGGGGGGTAGGAGCGGGTCATGGAGTGCGCTTTCGTGGTGTCGGCGTGTGCGGGGAGGCACGCCCGGGGCGTCGGGCGCCTGTTCCCGGCGCCCCGGGCGCGGACCTCACAGACCGAAGGCCGCGATGGTCACCGCTGCGCCACACAAGTTGTGGGCCGCATGGGCGGCGATGATCGGGGTCAGGCGGCCGGTGCGGTGGTAGAGCCACACGCACACCAGCGCGGGCAGCACCACCGCGATCGCGCCCGGTCCCATATACAGGTGGTAGACGATCTTCGCCGCAGCGGTGACGATCAGGGCGACCCACAGCGGCTGGCGGGCCGCGGTCACCAGCAGCACGAGCAGCGCGACGCCGAGGGTTTCCTCGACCCAGCTGGTCGTGAGATGGATCGGGAGGGTGGCCAGCGCGAACCCGAGCGGGTGCGCCTCGTCCATGGTGCCGCCCCCGGTCAGCGGGGCCGCGGCCATTTTGAGGACGGTCGCTGCGGTATAGGCGGCCAGGACCCAAGTGAACACGGCCCAGGCCTGGCGGCGGGGGTGGGCGGATTCGCGTGTCCACTTGGGGCGGATACCGATATCGGACAGGCGCAGACCGAGTCGGCGGGTCACTGCTACGGCGAGGCCGAGTACGACGACGCTGTAGACACCGTGGATGGTCCACTGCCGGACCGCCCATACCGCCCACAGGTCGGTATCCAGGGTCGTGGGTACCGGCGGCGCGGGCCAGACCATGCCGACCCAGGGTCCGAACACCAGCCCGTAGGAGATGGCGAACGTCACGAAGGCGGCCCACCCGGGGATGGGTCGGGGTTGGCTGATGCGGGCCGCGGGGGTGGGTGCGGGGAGCAGGCGCCGCCACCCGCGCCCGGTGGGGGCGGACTGCTCGGTAGTGGTCGCGGGGGGAGTTGTTGGTGTGGTCACAATCGGTTTTCTGTGTCGGGGCCGGCTGGGACACGGCAGCGGTTGGGGGAGGAGCACCGTCGAGGCGGCGTGTTCGGTCGGCGGCTTGGCCGGCGGGGGCGGGACCGTCCGAGGGGGAGCAATGAAGGGTGGGGGTGGGCCGCGGGCCCGAGGTGCGGGACTCACCGCGCGGCGACCGCTGAGGGCTCGGGCAGGTAGCCGACGCCGCCGAACAGCCACACCCGCTCAGGCGCCTCGGGCTCGATGGTCGGGCGCCATTGCTGGATCAAGGGCAGGCCGGGCGGGACCATCGTCATGCCGGCGAAAATTTGAGCGATCTGGTCGCGGGTGCGCAGGACCATGGGGGCGGTGGCGTCCTGGTAGATGCGGGTGATCGCGTCGGCGATCCCGGGGGTGGTGGCGTCCTGGGACAAATGGCTCAGCGCCAGGTGGGAGCCGGGCGGCATGTGGCCCCGGTAGGCGGCCACGATGCCGCCGGGGTCCTCGGGGACGAAGTGGAAGACGGCGATCGCCAGCAGCGCCCAGGGGCGTGCGGGGTCGATGAGGCTGCGGGTTTCGAGTGCTCCCATGACCGCGTCGGGATCGCGCAGGTCGGCGCTGACCACCGTGGTGTTGGGGTTGTCGGCCAGGTGGGCGCGTCCGTGGGCGAGCACGATCGGGTCGTTGTCCACATAGACCACACGGGTTTGGGGTGCGGTTGCGTGGGCGACCTGGTGAACGTTGTTCTCCTCGGGCAGCCCCGAGCCCAGGTCGATGATCTGGCGGATGCCGGCATCACGGACGAGGTAGGTGACCGTGCGGCGCAGGAAGTCGCGGTTGGCGCGGACGACGAGTTCGGCGTTGGGCTCGCGCGCTCGGCTGCGGTCGGCGGCTTCGCGGTCGGCGGCGTAGTTGTCCTTGCCGCCCAGCAGGGCATCGTAAACGCGGGCGGGGGTGGGCTGGTTGGTGGTGAAGGGTGGCGGCGGTGGGGTGCTCATGGCTCTTTCCGGGTTCAGGGTCGGTTCTGGGTGTGGCGGCGGGTGAAGGCGGGCCGGTCGGTGGATGGGCCGGTGGATGTGTGTCCGCACACGGGGCCGGGTGGCCGGGTCAGAGCGGGTGCCGCAGGGGCGGGTATCCGGCCGCCAGCAGTACGGCCAGGGCGCGGTGGCGGCGAACACGGCTGGTGCGGGTGTAGGCGGCGACGACGAGGTCGAGGGTCTGTCCCAGGCGCAGCACGTCGGCGGCGGCGTTGATGCGGGGGTCGAGCAGTCCGGACCGCGCGACCAGAAACCTCGGGAACCCGTCGGCCCCCGGGCGGTTGTCGAGGATGGCGTTGCCGGCGCTCAGACACGCCTGCAGATCGGTGTCGTAGCCGGCCGCCTCGGCGGCGTGGTGACGCTGCTCGCCGATGTGCTCCTCGACTTCGTCGTGCAGCCGGTCGGGTTCGCCGCCGTGGCGCTGGGCGAGGCCGGCCAGCGCTTCGGGGGCGATGGTGACGGCGTCGATGGCGCGGATGACGCGGGTGATGCTGCGCAGCCGGTCGGCGTAGGTCAGCAGCCGGGCGCGCACACGCGCGGTGCCGCACGTGGGACCGGCCGCCCCAGCCGCCGCGGCGGTGGTGATGTCCAGGAGGGATGGGAGGCGGTCCTCGTCGTCGACCCAGGCCGTGGCCACGCCGTCAGGCGGCTGGTAGCCGGTCAACAAGGCGGCCAGGTCGGTGCCCAGGCGGGATAGAGCGGTCTCGATGGGCAGGTGGTCCCAAGCTGCCGGGTACCGCGCCGCGGCAGAGCCGGGTGGGTGGTGTTCGTCCATGGGGTGGCAATCGGTCGTGGTGGGCGATGTGGAGGGGCCTGCGGGGCGCGGGCGCCGGTGGTGGTGCGCCCCGCAGGCACGGGGTCCGCGGCTGTGTGCCCCGTCCGGGCGCCGCGGCGTGAACGGCGGCCGGCACAGCCGGGACCCCGGGTTCCTCACGGCCGTCGGCCGTGAGGTGGTCCGGGCGGTGACGGTCCTCGCAGTCATGCCGGTGCGTGCGGCCTCTGCTTGGGAGCGGTCAAGGGGGCGAGGCAAGGCGTCTGGCAGGCAGGTTTCATGGCGGCGGGGCCGGGTCCGGATCGATCAGCGGTAGCAACGCCCCCGCCACCTCGGCGGCACTTTGGTGGCGCTGCAGCAGCCCGGCCAGGTCGGTGGTGGCCAGGCGGGGGTGCAGGGCGCGCAGACGCAGCGCGGCGATCATGAGGTCGCGCGAGGTGATCCCCCGCAGGGTCAGGTCCGTGCGGGCATCGGCCTCGCCGCCGTCGGCGGCCAGGTCGGCGACGGCGTCCTGGACGGCGGCGGTGACCAGGTCCAGGCGCCATTGGGGTGCGGCCTGTAGTAGGCGCTGGTGCAGATCGGGCCCTTGGCTGGGCGGGGGTGGGGTGTGGTCCCACACCGGGGGCGGCAGTTCGGCCGGGCGGCACCGGCCCACCGGCCAGCCGGGGGCCTGCCCGTGGACGTAGGCGGCGGCCGGCAGCGCGAGCACGCCGGTGTGCTCGCCGCCCAGGCCCGGACCTGCCACCGCCACCGTCGCCGAAGCGCCGGCGGCGATCGCTTCCAGCGCCGAGGTGAGTACAGGGCGGGTTCCTATCTCCGCCATCAGCGCCGGGCCATCGCCCAGAGCGGCGTGGAGGGCGGTGGGCAGGTCGACCGGGGCGCGCATCTGCTCCGTCCAGTAGGCGGCGTGCAGGTCGGTGCCGGTGAGGGGCACGCCGGTGGCGGTGGAGACCATCCCGATCGTCGCGTCCCGGGGTGCAAGGTGGGCCAGGTCGGCGGTGAAGGTGTCCAGGTGGGGATCGAGGAACGGGCTGTGGGCGGGAGAGGACAGGGGCACCGCCTTCGTCCATATGCCGCGCTCGCCGAGGAGGCGCTGCAGGACTTTCAGGTCGGTGGTGGCGCCGGAGAAGAGCACGTGGCCGGGGCCGTTGTCGGCGGCCACCCACACCCGCCCCGCACCCCGCAGCAGGGCGCGGGCCGTGTCGGCGTCGAGGGCGGCGGCCACCAGGTGGCCGCGGGCGGCGACGCGGGCCAGCACGGCGCTGCGCGCACACGCCAGCCACGCCGCGTCCTCCAAGGACAGGGCGCCGGCCAGGTGGGCGGCGGCGACCTCGCCCAGCGACTGGCCCACCACCGCATCGGGGCCCGGCCCGTGCTGGAGCAGGAACCGGCCGAGGGCGATCTGCAGGGTGGTGGTGGCCTGCTGGACGCCGGCCACGTCCCGGGGTTCCTCACCGAGAGCCCATGGCTGGTGGGCAGGGTGGGCGGCCATCGCCTCCTGCACCGCCGCCACGGTGCCGGCGAAGCCGGGCAGGGCGCCAAGACCGGCGCCGGGTGCCTCCTCCAAGGCGGCCTGGCCCGGTAGCACCCACACCACCCGCTTCGGCGAAGCGCTGGACTCGTGCGGTCCGACCAGGGCCGCATCGCTGCGGCCCTGGGCCAGTGCCTGCAGCGCCCGGCGGGCCTGACCTGTGTCGGCGGCGATGACGGCGGCGCGGTGGGCGTGGTGGTCCCGGCCCCGGGTGGCCAGCCCCGCCAGGGCGGGCAGGTCGGTGCCGTCACCGAGCACGTCGGCCAGGCGGTGAGCCGCAGCGGCCAGGGCGGCGGGGGTGCGGCCCGAGACCGGTACCACCACCGGCCCCCGAGCTGCGGCGGTGGTAGCTGCCTCCTCCTCGGTGGCTGGTGGCGACTGCGAATCCGGCGTGAGGACGATGGCATGGGCGTTGACACCGCCGAAACCGAAACTCGACACCCCCACCACTCCGGGGCCCTGCAGCTCTTCCGATTCGGTGGGAATCCGGATTGCCAGGCCGGTCAGCGCCGGACGCATCCGAGCGTGGTGCAGGGTCGGCGGGATGCGCCGGTGGTAAGCCACCAGGGCAGCCTTCATCAGCCCGACCAGCCCGGCGGCGCCTTCGGTGTGGCCGAGGTTGGATTTGACCGACCCGACCGGCAGCGGCGCATCGTTGCCGCGGGCGAAGGCCGCGCTGAGAGCCTGGGCTTCGGTGCGGTCTCCGCCCTTGGTGGCGGTGCCGTGCGCCTCCACATAGCCCACGTCGCCCATGGCGATGCCGGCGCGGGTGTAGGCGTCGCGCAGCAGTGCGGTCTGGGCGATGTGATTGGGCGCGAACACGCCGCCCGCGGACTTTCCGTCGGTGTTGACGTGGCTGCCCGCCAGGCGGGCATAGACCCGGTCGACCTCCGGGCGCAGCGCGCGGGCGGGGGTGAGCACGATGGCGGCGATGGCTTCGCTGCGCACGTAGCCGTCGGCGTCGGCGTCGAAGGGGCGGCAGCGACCGCCGTGGGAAAGCACTCCGCCCTGGTGGAAGGCGAGACCGACAAGAGGGTTGCGGATGAGGTTGGCTCCGGCGACGATCGCCCGATCGACCACGCCGGCGTCGAGGTCGCGGCGGGCGTAGTCGGCGGCCACCAGCGAGCTGGAGCAGGCGGTGTCGATCGTGAGGGCGGGACCGTGCAGGTCGAGGTGGTGGGCGACACGGGCCGACAGCATGCTGGCGCCGGTTCCGCCGGCATCCAGCATTCCCGGACGTTGTCCCGGAGCGAAGGCGGTGCTTTGCTGGTCGATGGAGGCGCAGCCCACGTAGATGCCGGTGCGGGTGCTCGCCACTGACGACAGGGGCAGGGCCGCATCGGCCAGCGCTTCGACGGTGACCTCCAGCAGGAGCCGCTGCTGGGGGTCCAGCACCTCCGCTTCCTCCGCCGTGATCGCGAAGAAGGTGCGGTCGAACACGTCGATGTCGTCGAGGACCCCGCCCTGCCACGGGGTATCGGGCTGGTGCTGCTCAGCTAGCAGCGCCGCCATGGGTTTCCACCGGTGCTCGGGGATCGGGGCGATGGCATCGCCGCCTGCCACCAGCTGTTGCCAGAAGGCGCGGGGGCTGTGCACCCCGCCGGGGAGGCGGCATGCGATGCCGGTGATGGCCGGGGCGCCGCTCGTGCGGGAGGTGCTGCTCATGGGGCGCTCACCTTCCACAGCGCCACCGAACCGCGCACCGCCAAGCGCACGTCGGTGAAGCGGTCGTGCAGCACTCTCGACAAGTCCGTCAGGGAGTCGCCGCTGTTGCGGAATACGTTCTTGGCGTTGAGGTATCTCAGCCCGGCCCGGCCCAGGGGGCTGAGGCCGGCCCCGTGGCTGAGGACGGTGGCGCCGATGAACGTCCCACTGGTCGGCGTGAGTACCGCGGCGATGTTGTCGAACACCGGCGCCTTCTCTGCAATGGAAGAACCGGGCAGGCAGTGCAGCACCATCGACATCGAGACCACGTCGACGCTGCCCGGCTTGAGCGGGAAGGGCTGCAGCGCGTCGTGCCGGTGCGTCGTGGGGGTGTAGCGGGCCAAGCGCGCGGCGGTGGTCTCCAAGGGTCCGTCGTGGATGTCGAGCAGGTGCAGGTCGAGGTCGTCCGGGTTGAGCCGGTCCAGGAAGTAGCCGGCGCCGGGCCCGACCTCCAGCATCGTGGCGCCGGGGGTGACCGCTGCGGAGTACAGGGCGCCGACCCGCGGGTGGGGGCAGCCCCACAGGAGCCGGTAGGTGCCGTGGACGACAAGGGGGTCGTAGGCCTGGGTCATGGTGCGGCGGCTCCACACCCGCGGATCAGGCGCGGCAGCCGAGACGGGCACGGGATCAGGCATGGGCGGGTGAGACATGGCAGGGCCTCCATAGAGGGGACGAGAGGACCAGACGATCCGGGGAAGGGGCAGGTCGCAGGGGGTTCAGTGCGAGCCGGTGGCGCGGCTGAGGTAGGAGCGGGCCGCCTCAGGGTCGTAGAGCCATTCGTCGTAGTCGCCCGGGTCGGCCAGGCCTCCGACGAACCGGCCGGCGACCTCGGGGTGATGCGCAGCGGCCGCCAGTACCTCGGCCATGTGGGCGGGGGCATCGGGTTCCCACATGCCGTGCAGTGCGGCGCTGAGCCGGTGGGCCGCGGCGACGCCGTTGTCCCAGGACGCGGCGAAGGTCTGTCGCATCCACTCCGGTGTGAACTCCTGGTCGCCGTGGTCGCGGATGCGCTACAGGTAGGTGTCGGCGGCCAGGCTGGAGACGGACCAGCCCTGGCCGGCCAGCGGGTCGGTGTGGACCACGGTGTCGGCCAGCCCGAGCACATGGCCGCCGCCCAGTGCGGCGACGGGGGCGCGCATGTGCGGGCGCACCTTGGCCACCAGTGCGGCGTGGGCGTCGATCGGCGCGGCGTTGCGCACCCGCGGCGCCACTTCGGGGAAGTGTTTGCGGAGGGTCTCGGTGATCCATGCGGTTACCGCGGCCGGTTCGGGGCGTCCGCGTGCGGGGCGCAGGTGGGAACCGTCCAAGGGTCCGCCGGGGTCGTCCATCACGCAGAGCGATGTGGCGGGCCCGTAGGGGCTGAGGATCGGTGCGATGAGGATGCGGCCCAGCGGCGAGGAGACGACTTCGGCGTATTCCGGGCCGGAGGGGCTGGGGTCGATGCCTTCGCACAGCACCTGGGTCACAACCCGCGGGTAGGAGCCCGCCCCGTCCGCGGTGATGTCGGGGAAGGTCTGGCCCAGCTCGGCTCCGCCGGTGGCGACCACGACCAGGTGATACATCCGCGTGAAGTAGGACAGATCGCTTTCGGTGCAGCCGTGGTTGACGACCTTGCCGCCGGAGTCTTCGAAATACTCCAGCCAGTCGGCCTGCTTGTGGCGGGCGTCAACCGCTACTGCGTGGCCTCCGAAGTAGCCCGAAGCCACCAGCGGCTCGGGGGTATGGGGCGGGTACAGCTCCAGGTGCGCTCCGGCGATGCGGGGTGCCAGGGTGGCGTAGAAGTCCAATCCCAGCCGCTGTTCGGCCTCCCGCGCGGTCGGTAGGGAGAATTGCGTGATCGACGGGGGCGCGGTGCGGATCTCTTCGGAGGGTTGCGCCGTCATCACCGTGACGTCGTAGCCTGCTTGCTGCAGCCCGTGGGCCAACTGCAGGCCGGAGTGGCCGGCTCCCACGATCAGGATCTTCCGGCTCACCGCACACCCCCGCCGGCCGTCTTGTCCGTGGGCGCCGCGGCGACGGTGATCAGGCCGGCGCTTTCCAGGTCGCTGGCCACCAGCAAGACCGCGCTTAGTGGCACTTTCAGTGCCTTGGCCACCTGCGCCACGGTGGCGGTCTGGGTGCGACAGTGCTGCACCACTGACAAGGCCAGGTCCGCCGTCTGGGTGTCGCCGGGCGAGATGGTGTCGTCGGCGGTGATGCTGGTGCGGCGGTGCGGGTCGGTGCCGGGCTTGGTGTAGGTGATGCGCGGAGTGGTCATCTTGATCAGGCCTTGTCGGTGGTCGGTGCGGACAGGAGGCACGCACGCACGGTTGGGGGTCAGGTGGCCGGGGCGGTCAGGGCGACGAGGTGGGAGTCGTCGCTGACATGTGGCTTTCTGACCCTGCTCATTTCCCCCGCGTGTTCTGCAGGGCTGCCGGATGCGCCCTTGGCGGGCAGCGAACAAGCTCGGACGCTGTCGTTGGTCGGTCAGCAGAACCGGTGCAAGCTGGCTGGCTGGTCGGGGGCCATTCGCCCTCTCCGATCAGGGGCCAGCGCTCGCGGCAACTCTTAAGGACAGACTGAAGATCACGACGTGCCTCCTCGCGGTGGCTCTGGGCATGTTCAGCGAGGAAGACGCTAAGACGAAACGCGACTGAGAAAGAGTGACCTCGGGAGGGCCTAGCCCGCTGCTAGGGAACTGTGTGACCAGTAATAATGTGCTCTTCGATACCGATGCGCTGCGCAAGTTCCCTCACTTGCGTGCGCATAGACGGCCGGGCCCGCTGAAACACCCGGCGGACGGTTTCATGAGCGGTCGGGTTGTAGCGCAACTCCTCTGCGCTGCTTCGCTCGGCTTGGAGAAGGTGCAGCAGTGCTGCCCCAGGGTCGAAACGCAGAGCATGGCCACGCGCGAGGTCGAGGAACAGCGTGGTTCGGCGTTCCCGGGAGGCCAGAGGCGCGGGGTCGATCCCGTCAGCGACGGCGAGCGCGTTGCCGGCCTGGCCGTCCTCCAGTTCGATACTTAAGACGTGCATGGCAACGTTGGTGGGGCCGAACGCCGTCCGACCGACGTTGGTTTCTCCGGTCTTCGCCGCACGAGGAGCGGCGTGTGACTCGATACGTTCCACCGCAGTGAACTTGTCCCGGCGGCGCGCCGCGGCGACGGCCGCCGTAAGCCAGAGCGCGCCGCTCATGGCGATGGCATCGCGGGTGGTACGGCGCTCCAGTCTGGAAGCGGCAGCCAAGGCGACTTCTTCAGCTGTATGCGGCTCCCCCTGCCCGAGCAGGGCGTGCGCTAGATTCCAGTCGGCGCTGGCCAGGCGGATCGCATCGTCGGTGCGGTCGGCGGCTCGTCGTTCACGATCGGCGGCCACAAGCGCCAAGTCGGGGCGATTGATCCGTCGGGCCACGGTCCGCAGGAGTGCATAAGCGTCGGCAGCTACATGCTGCTCAGCAGGCTCGTCTGATGTGGCTGCGTCGCATGTAGCGACCACATCACCGATGAGCCCGGGTATCAGTTCGGCGAGTCGGCTGTAGCGATTGGAGGCCCCCTGCCAGAGGTCCCAGGCGTCTTCGACCCTTGCCTCCAGCTCCGCGACCCTCCCGCGCGGAGACGGTGTTTCCGAATCCCTGAGTAGAAGCGATCGGTGCAGTTCGGATGCCAAAAGCACGTCGGCGGCCACGGAAGGAGGCTCGGGAGTCTCAGTCACGAGATCTGTTACAGGAACGCCGAGCGCGCCTGCTATGGCTTCAACAAGGTCGAGTGAAGGATTCCGGTGCCCCCGCTCGATCTGCCCGAGGTATTCGGCGTTGATGCCCGCCAGCCCAGCGACGACGGCCTGCGACTTGCCCTGGTGGCGGCGGTGCCACCGCAACCGCTGCGCGAAGACCCTCCCCAACGACATGGCATCGCCCCTCTGACTGGAACCGTGTCCGTGGGGGTACATGGTAAAGGGCCACCCCCCTGATCTGGATTCCGATGGAGGCGCACATGCCGCCGCGCTCGCTTGTGCTCTGGGACGTCGACCACACACTGATCGAGACGCGCGGTGTCGGCAGTGCCGTCTTCGGCGACGCGTTCGAGAAGGCGACCGGACGCCCGATGAATGCCGGTATGGCCAGGGCACATGGAGAGACCGAGCCGGTACTGCTGGAAAAGACCTTGGTCCTCAATGGAATCAGCGATCGCGACGACGAACTGTTCGGTCGTTTTGCAGCGGCACAGGCCGAGGCATACCGCGCACGTTTGGAAGAACTCCGTTCCCGCGGCCGGGCACTGCCCGGTGTCGAGTCCGCTCTCCGCGCCGTCGCTGTCGACCCCGCGGTGATCCAGAGCGTCCTCACCGGAAATACGCGAACCGCCGCGCAGATCAAGCTCAGCGCGTTCGGCTTGGACGACCACCTTGATTTGGGGATCGGTGCTTACGGAGACGATGATGCCCACCGGCCCAACCTGGTCGAGGTCGCGCGCACCCGCGCAGCAGAGCGGTACGAAGCCCCCATCGCCCGAGGCAGGACCGTACTGATCGGCGACACCCCCAATGACATCGCGGCGGGAAAGGCAGCCGGAGTAGCGGTAATCGCGGTCGCCTCCGGAGCGAGCACGCTTCGCGACTTGACCGATGCGGGAGCCGACCTCGTCCTGAAAACGCTGGAGAACGCCGATATTAGCCGCCATCTCGCCCAGGTCGTCGCCGAACGAGCCGACGCGCCCGGTACCGATCGCCGTCGATAGTCGGCGCTACCCGTCGCGGTGCATGCCGTCCCTGCGGGCGGGCAGGGCTCACCAGACCCAGCCTCCTACAGACTGCTGGTGGCATGGCGTAAGGCGAACGCGTACAGCAACGCATTCAGCGAAGTGCCTGAGACGATGTCGCGGCGAGCCACCAGTTCGGGGACCGATGCAAGAGGTACCCAATCGATCCGCTCCGCCTCCCAATCCTCCACCGGCTGGCCGACGTGTTCAGCGGTGTCGGCGATGAAGATGTGGTGCTCGGAGTCGCTGATGCCCGGGCTCGGCTGGGCGTAGAGCAGCGGCTGCAGTACGCCCGGCCGCCATCCCGTCTCCTCTTCGACTTCGCGGGCAGCAGCCGCCGCGGCGTCCTCGCCGTCGTGGATCCCGCCGATCGGGATCTCATAGCCCCAGGTGTCCGTGATGAAGCGGTGTCGCCACTCCAGGAGTACGCGCTGCTGGCCGTCCAGGACGACGGCGCCCGCACCGGCAGCCGACCGGATCAGCCGGTGCTGGAGATGCCGTCCGCCGGTGATCTCCACATCGGCTATCCGGATATCCAGCCAGGGATCGCTGTACAGCGGTTTTTCGGAATGGACGGTCCAGCGCATTCGGCAGCTCCCCGCAGCATCGTCGGCGTCGACCCCAGGAGATCACAGCCCGAGGCCCAGTTCCGCATCGGCACGTTCGGCGAACTCGCGCACCTCCGGCTCGCTGCTTCGGGAAAGCAGGGCCGTGCGGACGGAGCGCACTCGGTCGTGCAGGCGCCCCGATTCCATGCCTCGGACCCGGTCCAGCATGTGGTTCGCGGGGTCGAGTGCCTCGTCGACTCTTCCCCGTTGCGCTCGGATGGTGGCGAGCCCGGCGTAGCGGTGGACTTGGCCGCGCAGGTGGGCGTGGTCGGCGGTGAGAACGGCCTCTGTGGCGTAGTCCTCGGCCGCAGCGAGGTCCCCGAGGTGCCGCAGCGCCTCAGCGTGCTGGGTCTGGACCAGGCCGGGCTGGACATAGGAGGTCTCGGCCGGTTCCTGGCCGATGCGGATGCGGTCGGCCATCGATTCCGAGCGGGTCATATGGGTGTGGCACGAGGAGCGATCGCCCATCCGCGCGTAGGCACGCGCCTGCATGGTGCCCAAGTCGCTGGCGAGCGCCGGCGAGACGTCACCCCCCGCCGCGCGCAGCGCAGTGTCGCAGTACTGAATGACCAGCCGGTACTCCGCTGCGGCCATGGCCTGGTTGGAGAGCAGGGCGACAATATAGGCGCCAAACGCGCGGTCGGAGCTCGCTTTGGCCATGCGCAGCGCGGCCAGGAAGTAGCGCTGCGCCAGCCCTTGCCGGGAGGCGTCGTATGCGCAGATACCGGCGAGCGCGGTGAGCGAGCCGACCGTTCGGTGCAGCCGGCGCCCGGTGGCATCGGTGTAGGACGCCGACAGCAGCGGGGTCACCTGCTCGGACAGGAAGCGGGCCAGGCGGGGGCGCACCGGAATTCCGCCGGCTCGCCGGTACATCTCTTCGTACCGTCGGCGTGCCACCTGGAGGCGCTGCACCTCGTGTTCCCCGATGGCGACCCGGCCTCGGCGTGAAACGTCGGCATCGCCCGGCGGGTTCTCCCACTCGAACAAAGGAAGAATGGCGCCGGCGCCGACGGTCGGCCGGGCACCTTCCAGAAACCCTTCGTCCCTCGCGTCCTGCCGCCACGTGGCGGTGGTGCGGCTGACGGTCGCCTCCAGATCCCCGGGCATGGGAGCGGAGTCGGCGCGCTCCATACCGATGTCGCTCATCGCGAGCGGTCTGCCGACGCGGTGCGACAGCACGTCACAGATGACCTGGGGCGCGCGGCCCCGAGGCACGGCACGATCACGGATCCAGCGCGCCACCGCGGTGTGGTCATAACGAGTGCCCAACACCTGGTTGACGCGGGAAGCGAGCCCTGCGTTGGACACGCCCGCCTCAGCAATCAGAGCAGCAAGCAGGACGTTCGGTTCGCTCATTTCGATATCCCTCGCTTCACACCCCGTGTGAAAGGGATGCCACATCCCGTTCGTTCACACCCTGTCGCAGACGCGCGCTCTGACGGTATCTCTGGAAGCGGAGGCGGGACAGGCCGTCTCGAACACCTTCTCGGCCGGGCGCGCCTGAAACAGGAGTACTCGGGCGCAAAAGCCCCCGATGGAGAAGCTCCCGTCGCGCGTTCAGTTCCCAACTGCGACAAATGCACAAGAAAGAGAAATATGACCGATTCCGAGCGGGCGAAGCAGCTACGCGAGCAAGTCGTCGACGACCTCGTCGAAGGCGGCACGATCACCACGCCCCAGATCGAGGACGTGATGCGCCGCGTCGAGCGGCACGCGTTCGCCCCCGACAACAACCTGGAGGAGGTCTACAGCACTTACGCGCCGGTCACCACCAAGAGCGATGAGCACGGGATCCCCATGAGTTCGGTCTCGGCTCCGCAGATCCAGGCGATGATGCTGGAGCAGGCGCGCCTGGAACCGGGCATGCGGGTACTCGAAATCGGGTCCGGCGGCTACAACGCCGCCCTCATCGCCGAACTCGTCGGCCCCGAAGGCGACGTCACCACCGTCGACATCGACTCGCAAGTGACCGCCCGGGCCGCGCACCTCTTGGCCGAGACCGGATACTCCCAGGTCCGGGTGCTCACCACCGACGGCGAAAGCGGCGTGCAGAGCCGAGCCCCATTCGACCGCATCCTGGTCACCGCCGGCGCCTGGGACATCCCGCCAGCGTGGCGGGAGCAGGTGACAGAGAAGGGCCGCTTGGTCGTCCCGCTTCGGATGCGCGGACTCACCCGCTCGATCGGATTCGAAAACCGCGGAGACCGCCTCGTCAGCGATTCCGCACTGGTGTGCGGATTCGTACCGATGCAGGGGTCAGGTACCCACCGTGAGCAACTCCTCCTGGTCAACGGTACTGATGAGATCGGGCTGCGCTTCGACGACGGCCTGCCGATCGAGCCGAGCCGCCTCGACAACGCGGTGCGTAGCCCGCGCGAAGAGGCCTGGACCGGTGTCAGCGTCGGCCGTCACGAGCTGATCGAATCCCTGCCGATGTACCTCGCCACCTACTTGACGGGCTTCTGCATCATGGGCGTCGACCCGGACCTGGACACCGGTCTGGTGGCGCCTGCCAACCGTTCGTTCGCCATGGCTGCCGTCGATACCGCGACCGGCGACACCTTCGGCTACGTCACCACCCGCCGCAACGCCGACGGCGCCACAGCCGAATTCGGTGTGCACGCGCTCGGGCCCCACCGCGGCGACCTCGCCGCGGAACTGATCGATCTCGTACACGCCTGGAACACCCAGCAACGCGGTGGCCCCGGACCGCGCATCGAAGTCGTGCCGGCCGACACTCCCGACGCCGACCTTCCCGGTCCTCAGGTCATCGACAAGCGCCACTCCCGTGTAGTCCTCACCTGGCCACCCGCGGGCACGCCCGCCGACTCACCCACCCCATAGAAACGCAAGGAGCGTGATCACCATGGACGGATCCGCAACCGCGACGGCAACGGCCGAGCTGCCTGTCTCCGACGACGAGTTCGAACTCGACGTCCAGGTCGTACTGGCCGCCCACCCCAACGGCAAGCTGCAGTGCAACACCGGCGACGGCTGCGGCCAGACCTGCCAGACCCAGGCGTCGGCCTGCCTCTCCTTTACCGGCGACCCGTTCTGACGCTCCGGGAGGTCGACAACGGATCAGGGGCAGCGCGCCCGGTTTGCACCAGGGCGGCTGCCCCGTCTCGTGAAGGGAGAGTGCAGCATGGTCTTCGACGCGCCGGACTACCGGTCCCGAGGCGGCGCCCAGCTCCGCGCCCCCACCGATCCAGGCGGTCTGGAGTTGCCCCGCCTGGACGATCCGGCCGACGACCCCGCGGCTCTCGGCACGTGGCTCGGTGAAGTCTGGGCCCGCGAGGACGTGCGTGCGGGCTTGGAATCGGCAAGTCCGGCGCTGTGCCGACAGGTCGAGGCGGTCGTTTCCGGGCACCGAAGGCAGCCGCGCCAGATCGTCAAGGCCGCAGTATCGGTCGCGTCCTACCTGCTTCGCTGGCAGCAGCGCTCGACGCCGTTCGGGGATTTCGCCGGCATCGCTGCGGTGAGTGTGGGGGAGACCGCGGAGTTGCGTTGGGGAGAGGATCATCGGCGGTCGATGCGTGCCGATGGCGCATGGCTGGCGGGTGTTATCACCCGTCTGGAAGAGTGCGAACCGCTGCGGCGGCGCCTGTCAGTCGTCGCCAACGACACCGTGCATGCTCGCGGGGCCCGCCTGGTCGCTCAAGGGGTGCCAGCGGGACCTGCAGACGAGCTGGCGGCGCCCATTGAGGTCTCCGTGCGGGCGACTCGTCCCACCGTGACGGCGCTGGAGACCGCGCGGTCACCGATCTCCTACGAGCGCCTGCACGCGCACCTGAAAGCCTCGTTCCCCGACGCTTCCACTCATCAGCTTGACGGGCTACTTCAGGGCCTGTTGGCGCAGAACCTGCTTATCTCCAGCCTGTGGGCGCCAATGACCTGCATAGACGCGCTCGGGTACCTGTGTGAGGAATTGCAGCACGTCCGGGCACACCTCGTCGGCGAGACCGCCGACGAGGTGCGCGAGCTCTACGACCTCCACGCCTCGTTAACGGAACCCTCCACCGCACCGGCTGCGTCACCGAGCCGCGTACAGCACCGAATGGCGACGCTCAACAACGCCTCCTCCACACCACTCATGGTCGACACGGCCCTGGACTGCGACCTGCGGCTACCCGCGCCAGTTGTGGAGGAGGCTCAGCAGGCCGCCGCGGTCCTTGCCCGCCTGTCGGCCTATCCCTTCGGCGCGCCGCATTGGCGCGAATACCACCACCGCTTCCGGCAGCGCTACGGCCCTGGAGCCCTGGTCCCGGTCACCGATCTGGTCGCAGACAGCGGTCTCGGCCTTCCGGCCACCTACTTGGGTTCGGCCCGGGAACCCAGCCCTGCCGAACGCCACGACCGCGACGCCGCCGTCCTCGCGCTCATTCAGACGGCCATGGTCGACCAACGCGACGAGATCGCCCTTACTGACGATGACCTGGAAAAGCTGTCCGGTGGCGACGCGGCTGATCTCCGCTTCCCCTCGCGCGTCGAGATCTGCGTGCAGGTGCAGGCTTCCAGCATGGCGGCCGTGAACCGGGGTGACTTCGACCTGGTCGTCACCGGGACCCCTCGCCCAGCCAGCAGCATGGCCGGGCGCTTCGCCCACCTGCTCGGCGACAAGGACGCCGCCGAGCTGGCCGCCACCTACGAAACCACCGACGCCGTGGCCGCGCAGTTGTCGTTCACCCCGCGCCGATGCCGCAACGCCAACGTCGCCCGCACGCCGCAGCTCCTTCCCGTCGTGATTTCCCTGGCCGAGCACCGTTCATCATCCGAGCCCGCGCTCGGCGTGGCAGACCTGGCCGTCACGGCGGATGCCCGCCGGTTCTGGCTCATTCAACGCTCCACCGGGGCGCCCATCGAAACCCGGACCACACACGCGCTGGAAGCGGGAAACCAGACGCCGCCCCTGGCGCGCTTCCTCGCGGAGATTCCGACGGCCCGTTGCGCCGCCTACGGACCGCTCGACCTCGGCGCGGCCGCGAAACTTCCCTACCTGCCACGCATCCGTTACCGGCGAACGATCCTGTCACCCGCGCGGTGGCTGCTGTCGGACAGTGACCTGCCCCGCCACGACACCAGCACCGCCGAGTGGGAGGCGGGGCTGCGGGACTGGATGCAGCGGTGGTGGGCGCCTGAGCGCGTCACGGTGGTCGAGCACGAGCAGCACCTGCCACTCGACCTGTCCCATCCCTTCCACCGACTGCTGCTGCGGCGCCGCCTTTCCGCGAACGGCCGCCTGGAACTGCGGGAGGCACCGACAGGCGACGATCTCTCCTGGATCGGTCGGCCGCACGAGATCCTGCTGCCCCTCAACCTGGAGCAGCCCCCCGAGAAGCACCCCCGGACCGCGCTCGGAGGACCGCCCACCGTGGCGGAGCCCCCGCAGCTCCCCGGCGCCTCCCCAACGCTGCGGGCCCGCCTACACGCCCACCCCGACCGATTCGATGAGATCCTCACCGACCGCCTTCCCACCCTGCTCGACGACCTCGGCAATCCCCGCTGCTGGTGGTTCACACGCGACCGCGACCCCATGCACCCCGGATCAGGGCCCGACCTGTCGATCCACTTCCGCCTGCCACGCGCGGAGGAGTACGGAACCTCAGCGGCACACCTACAGGCCTGGGCGGACTCGGTGCACCGCGACCGCCTGGCCTCAGACCTGACGTTGGAGACCTACCGTCCCCAGAACGGCCGCTATGGGGCGGGGGCGGCGAGAGAAGCAGCCGAGCAGGTGTTCGCTGCCGACACCAGGGCGGCCCTCGCGCAGATCCGCATGGCCGCGATCGTCGGCAGCGACCCCGCGGCGTTGGCGGCGGCGAGCATGGTCGCCCTTGTCTGCGACCTCGCACCCAACCCCGACGCCGGACTGCGCTGGCTGGTGAGCGATCTTCCCTACACGCCCGGTTCAGTGGAACGGCATCAACGCGACCAGACCCTGGAACTGGCCGATCCGTACGGAACATACTCCGGTCTCACGAAACGGCGCGGCGGCACCGAAGTCGCCCAAGCCTGGCATCAGCGCGCTGAAACACTGGCTGTCTATCGTGCCCAGATCGTCCCAGAGCGGAAGCCGCTGCGGCTGCTGCCTTCGCTGCTGCACCTGCACCACCGGCGCGCTGTGAATCCGCACCCCGATCACGAAGCCGTCGTCCTTCGTCTCGCCCGCGCCTGCGCGCTCCGCTACACGGCTGAAGGGAGCAGACCATGAGTGCGCCGATCCGCAGCGACGCGGCGGCCACCGCGCACCACACGGCGGCACGCATCGCCGCCGCACTGCACCACCCGCCGCCGCAGGACCCGGCCGAACCCTGGCGGGCCCACTCGCTCGCCGAGGGACACGCCGGCGGTGCGCTCCTGCACATCGAACGCGCCCGCACCGGCGACGGCGGGTGGGAGACCGCCCACGCCTGGATCACGGCCGCCACCTCGGGAGAGATCAGCGCCGCCGACAACACCGGCCTCTTTCTCGGCGCCCCGGCGCTGGCCGCCGCCTTGGCCGCCACCGGACCCTCACCCCGTTACGCACGCGCCTGCCGGCACCTCGACCAAGCAGTCGCCGCATTGGCCCACCGGCGCGTGAACGCCGCCATGGGCCGCATCGACCGGGGAGGGACATGCGGGTTCGCCGACTATGACGTGTTCTACGGCCTCACCGGCATCGGTGCCCAACTCCTGCACCGCGACCCCGGCAACAGCGCGCTCGGCCGCATCCTGGACTATCTGGTCCGGCTGACGCGCCCGCTGCGCGTCGACGGTACCGAGGTGCCGGGCTGGTGGGTGCACCACGACCCGCACCGCAGCTACTCCCCGTTCTTCGCTCACGGACACGCCAACCACGGCGCCGCACACGGCATCGCCGGCCCGCTCCTGCTGCTGAGCCAAGCACTGCGCCGCGGCCACAGCGTCGAAGGCCACCGCGAAGCCGTCGAGACCATCTGCCACCACCTCGACACCTGGCAGCGCGATCACCCCGCTGGCGCCTGGTGGCCCGAACAACTCTCGCTTGCAGAGCTTCGCTCCGGCCGTTGCCAACAAACCGCACCCGCACGACCGAGCTGGTGCTATGGGACTCCTGGCATCGCCCGCGCCCAACAAGTCGCCGCTATCGCCACCGGCGACTACGCCCGACAACGCATGGCCGAAACCGCTCTGGTCGGCTGCCTGACAGACTCCGCGCAGACCACTCGCCTCATCGATGCCGGGCTCTGCCACGGCTGGGGCGGCGCCTATCAGACAGCGTGGCGCGCCGCCCGGGACGCCTCCGATCCCCGGCTGTGTGCCCTCTTGCCGACGATGGTCCACCAACTGACCAGCCGCGCCGATCGCGCTACCCCCGCATCGGGATTCCTCGAAGGTCGCGCCGGAACCGCGCTGGCGCTGATGACCGCGGCAACCGACACCGCACCGACGACCGGATGGGACTCATGCCTGCTGATCGACTGAACGCTGGCCTGCTCGCGCGCGATTCGGCTGACGTGCAAGGATCGGAGCGCCTCGCCGATGCTGTAGTGCAGGTTCTCAGCGGCGCGCCGCTGGAGGAGGCCGCTGCCTCTGTGCCGATAGCCCTGCGGGAACTGGGCGCCGCCGTCGAGCGCTACGACCGGGCTGGTCGCGCCGCACTGAACGAAGACGCCGACACCGACTGGTGGCAGATCTACCTCACCTTCTCCGACTGGCACGAAGCCGATGCCGTAGCAGCCGCTCATTTATTGCCGTTGCTTTCCGATGCCGAGGCCACCGCCGGAGCACAATGGTGGTTCATCCGTAAGTACCCGGAATGGCGGCTGCGGATCCGCCCGAGACAGCGGGTGGAGTCGACGCTTGCGGCGGGGCTGGACGAGTTGGCCGTCGCCGGACACATCGCGGACTGGTGGCACGGCATTTACGAGCCGGAAACCGCGGCGTTCGGGGGGAACGACGCCATGTGCGCGGCGCACCGGCTCTTCCACGCCGACAGCCGGTCGATACTCCACCACTGCCATGCCACGTCCGAATACGCCCTCGGGCCGCGAGAGTTGTCGACGCTGCTGTGCACGATCATGCTGCGAGCTGCTGGACTGGAGTGGTACGAACAAGGCGACGTATGGCACCGCGTCTGCGCGGAGCGTCCTCTCCCGGACGGTGTGCATCCGGACCGGCTTCAGGAAATGGAAGCGCAGTTGGGCACGATCCTCCGCACCCAGGCTGAAGGTATGGATTCATTGTTCAGCGCGGGTGAGGCCGCGCACGAGGCGACAGCTTGGACCTCGGCATTCCGCGACTTAGGAAAGAGCCTCAAGGACGCATCCCGCCAGGGCCTGCTACATCGCGGGCTTCGAGCGATATTGGCTTACCACGTGATCTTCCACTGGAATCGGATGGGGTTTCATGGCCGTACCCAGAGCGCTCTTGCCCACTCTGCGCGAGGGACCATTCTGGTATGAGTGCTCGGCCCGGAAGCCGAGACACACCTGGGGCCTCTTTGGCGCCCACATATCGGTTATTAGGTCTGACGGTGCCAGTCAGTCCGGTTTCCGCGACCGCGAAGCGGCATTCGAGATCCTTCCGCTCGACACCCCGATGTCGAGCAGCGGCCCGGTGTCTTCCTCAGCCATGTCGCCTTCGCCACCGGGGACGATGCCGACGCCTCCGCCCGCCTGTCCACACACGCAACAACCGATGCAACGCGAATGGAGACCATGACTTCCGCCACCGACCCCGCTGACCTGCGCGAGGCACTCGTGAACCGCCTCATCGGCAGCGGCCACCTGCGCACCCCCGAGGCAATCGCCGCCTTCCGCCAGGTCCAGCGCGACCGGTTCCTGCCCGGTGTCGACCCGCACGCCGCTTACGCCGAGGACGCCGTTGCCACCAAGCACGACGAGACAGGCGAGATGATCTCCTGCATCTCCGCCCCCTCCATCGTCGCCACCCAACTGGAGCAGGTGGGCGCCCGGCCCGGACACCGGGTGCTGGAAGCCGGAGCCGCGACCGGCTACAACGCCGCCCTCCTCGGCCGCCTCGTGGCCCCCGCAGGCCATGTGTGGACGATCGACGTCGACCAGGACCTCGTCGAGGGCGCCCGCAAGAACCTCGCCGACGCCGGCGCCTCCAACGTCACCGCCGTCCTGGGCGACGGAGCGGCCGGTTTGGCCGACCACGCCCCCTACGACCGCATCCAGTTCACCGTCGGCGCCGGTGATGTCCCCGCCCGACTCCTCGACCAGTTGGCCCCGAACGGGCGTGTGGTCCTGCCCATGCGGATCCGCGGCAGCATCTCCCGCAGCTTCGCTTTCGAGCGTGACGGCGACACCTGGAAAACCGTTTCGTGTGAGATGGCGACGTTCATCCCCCTGCGCCACGGGGTGTGCGACGACATCTACACGCGCGTGCCCATGGCCGGCGAGGGCAACGTGCTCCTGGAGACCTTCAGCGAGCAGGAGGTGGACCGCGACGCCATCCGCACCGTTCTCGACGAACAGCAGGCCAAGGTCTACTCCGGCGTGAAGTTCCGCCAGGGCGACCCGTGGGAGTGGCTCTATTTGTACCTGGCGGCGGTGCTGCCCAACGGCCTGTCCCGCATGCCCGGCTCCCGCCCCGGCTTCACCCCGCACTTCGGCTGGGGCTCCATGGCCGCCCTCGACGGCGACAGCCTCGCCTACCTGACCGTGCGCGAAGGCGAAGATGCGCAGGGCCGGTTCTGGGAAATCGGCGTTATCGGCCACGGCCCGCGCGCCACCGGGCTCGCCGAGCAGGTCGCGGCCGAGATCGCGGAATGGGACCAGGGCTGGGGCAATACCGCACCGGCCCCCACCTTTCGCATGGCCCTCGGCGAATCCCGCAACAGGCTGAGGGCCGACGATCCGCGCTTTGTCATCGACAAGCCGCACAGCCGCCTGGTCATCGACTGGCCGCGCCGCAGCTGAGCCCATGACCCCCCGATCGCCACCCGCACTGACCCACCCCCGCTCGACCGAGGACGCGAATCAGGGGTAGCTCTCATCACCCGCGGAAGGCCTTGCAGCTTTGTGTTCTGCATCGTCGGCGTGTACGGGCAGTATCGGTTCGGAGGTGCAGCCGCCCACGGGCTCCCGCAGAGCTTGCGCTCACGAAGTGCGTCGCGGGATCCGGATGCGCACAGTAGAGCAGTTCGCGCGCATCCGTTGGGGCATGTATGGGCTGGCGATGTGGGCGATGCCGGCCGTGGTGCTGTGGCTGGCGCCCGACCTGGCGCTGCGCGGCGAGGCCGCCAAACGCCGCACCCGCATGCGCCGCACCCACCGCACGTGGCTGGCCGAGGACGGGATTCCTGAGGTTGCGCGGACGGCTCGGCTGGGGCATCGGATGCGGGGGATGGGAAACGTCTGCGAAAACGTCACCCCGGCGATGAAAGAACAGGTGTGCACGGTGCTGGAGGAGCGCTGGCAACGGAGCCTGCACGCCCTCAAGGAAACCGAGCGTCAGTGGGCCGTGGAGAAGGTTCCGCGGCTCGGTGAGTACTACCGTGCACCGGGTGCGAAGCGGGCGTCGTGACCGTCCCGGAGCAAGATCGTCTCCAGATTCGCTCCACGACCGGAGCCCGCGATAACTGAACAAGACCGATGAACGGCCTCTGACCTGCGATGATGCTGGTGGGCGATACAGGATTCGAACCTGTGACCTCTACCGTGTCAAGGTAGCGCTCTAACCAACTGAGCTAACCGCCCCTAGGTGTAACCGGAGGTGGAGACGGGATTTGAACCCGTGTAGACGGCTTTGCAGGCCGTTGCCTCGCCTCTCGGCCACTCCACCGGACTCTTGTGAGGGTAGGGGACCCCCATGGTGTCTCCGAGCGGACGACGGGATTCGAACCCGCGACCCTCACCTTGGCAAGGTGATGCTCTACCACTGAGCCACGTCCGCGTACGCTCCGGCGCCTCCCTGCTTGGGCTGCGCCGTTGTCGTGCAGTTAGAACTGTAGCGGAAAGTCAGCAGACGGCAAATCGGCGGGCGGGTTGACAGCGGGGTTGTTGGGGGCCGCAGATATACAAGGGGCACGCTGGGGTGAGACGTCGGGGTTGGCCGGAGGAGTGCGATGGTCCGGTGCGGGAACGCTGCGACTGTGCTGCCGTGGGCGCAGGCGCGTGAAGAGGCTCGGCGGCTCGGGGCCCGCAGTGGGCGTGCCGGCGGCGAGCGTGCCGTCGCGCTCGGCGGAGCGCTCGGGGCGGTGCTCGCACGCGATCTGACGGCGCTGGTGGGTGTTCCGCCCTACGACGCCTCGGCCATGGACGGATACGCGGTCGCCGGGACCGGGCCGGAGTGGGCGGTGGTCGGGCAGGTGCTGGCCGGTGCCGCCGATGCGGCGCCTCCGCTGCTCCCCGGGCAGGCGGTCGAGATCGCCACCGGCGCCCAAGTGCCCGCTGGCGCCGACGCGGTGTTGCCCTACGAGTCCGTCACCGCTTCCCCGGCCGGGGGAGAGCGGATACGCGGTGAGATCGCTGCTGGCAAGCATGTGCGCCGGACGGGTGAGGACACCGCCGCCGGTGAGACCGTGGCGCCGGCCGGTACCGCCGTCACGCCCGCTGTGGTCGGCCTGGCCGCCTCCCTCGGCCACGACACGCTCCTGGTGCGCCGCCCCCGTGTGGCGGTGGTCGTCACCGGCGACGAGATCACCGCTGCGGGCAGGCCCAGCGGTGGCCGGGTCCGCGACGCGATCGGTCCGATGGTGCCCGGTATCGCCGCCGGATCGGGGGCGGAGCCGGTGGGAGCGCCCCGGTTCCTCCCGGACGGGTTCGAACCGATGGCGGCGGTCCTGCGCGCCGCCGGAGGCGCCGGATACGGTGCGGCCGACCGCGGAGGCCCGGCCGCGGCGGACGCGCCGCCGCACCCCTTGCCGACCCCGCTGGCGGACCTGTCGGTGGACGTGCCGGCGGCCCCGCTCGTGGACGTGCTGGTGGTCTGCGGCGCTTCGTCAAAGGGCCCCGCGGACCACCTGCGGGGAGCATTGGCCGGGGTTGGGGCCACGGTTGTGGTCGACGGGGTGGCCTGCCGCCCCGGCCACCCGCAGTTGCTGGCCCACCTGGGCCCGCCCGAAGACCCCGGGACGGTGGTCGTCGGCCTGCCGGGCAACCCGAACGCCGCCCTCGCCGCCGCAGCGACCCTGCTGATGCCGGTGCTGCGCGCCATGGCGGGCGGTCCGGACACCGACACCGTGTTGGCGCCGTCGATGCGGGTCAAGGGCGCGATCCAACCGCACGCCCACGACACGCGGCTGGTGGCGGTGCGCGTGGCCGGAGGCCAGGCCGAACCGGTGGGCCACGACCGGCCCGGTAGTTTGCGCGGTGCCGCGCTTGCCGACGCCTATGCCGTCATCCCGCCGGGCTGGCGCGGTCCCCACGCCGCCCTGCTGTGGCTGCCGCGTTGAAGCCGCCCGGAGCCGCACGTCGGTAGGTTGGTGGTGCGGGTAGCCCGGTAGTCGGGAGCGGGCGCCGCGCTCGCGCCTGCACGCGGGTTCCGGGCGCGCGGATCGGTGCGGGCCGGGCCGGGCCCGCCCTGGCCTAGACTCGCACCCGGAAATCCCGTACTCGCAAGGGCGCTCACTCGTAGCCGACGAAAGCCGCGAACAATGACCTCGTCCCATCTCGACAAAGGCGTGCTGGCCAACCCGGTCCAGCGTCCCGCGCCGCTGCGTGACAGCGTCTACGACGCGCTGCTGGAGCTGATCACGCGGCGCCGGCTGCCGCCTGGACGCCACCTCGTCGAGAGCGACCTGGCCGAGCAGCTGGGCGTCTCCCGACAGCCCGTCCGCGAGGCCCTGCAGCGGCTCAGCAACGAGGGCTGGGTCGACCTCCGCCCCGGCTACGGCGCGTTCGTGCACCAGCCCAGCGAAAGCGAGGCCGACCAGCTGCTGGCGGTGCGGGCGCTGCTGGAGACGGAGTCGGCCCGGCTCGCCGCGGGCGCGGCCACCGCCGAAGGTGTCGGCCGGCTGCGGGAGCTGTGGCGTTCGGGTATGGAAGGGCTGGAGCGCGGCGACACCGACGCGGTGGTCGACCGCAACGCCGAACTGCACCGCTGCATCGTCGAGCTCGCGGGCAACCAGGTGCTGGCCGGACTCGCCGGCCAGGTGGCGCGGCGGGTGCGCTGGTACCACGGGCTGGTGGTGCAGCGGCGCGGTCGCGAGTCGTGGGAGGAGCACGCGGCCATCATCGACGCGATCGAGGCGGGCGACACAGAGCGCGCCGCCGCCCTGATGCGCGAGCACACCGAGGCGACCCGCGTTGCATACCACGAGCAGGCCGCTGATGACCCGGCTGAGGAGCCCGCCGGTATCTGAGGGTTCGCGGCCGGTGCCGGCGCCTGCTTCCGCTGCGGAGCTGTCGCGGAGCCCGGGTGTTCCGGGTCCCCACCGCCCGGTCGTCCCCGTGCCGCGGCGGGCGCCTGCGTGTTCGGGGTGCGCTGATGCGCGAGCACGCCGAGGCGACCCGCGTTGCATACCACGAGCAGGCCGCTGATGACCCGGCTGAGGAGCCCGCCGGTATCTGAGGGTTCGCGGCCGATGGTGCCCCCTGAACCGCTGCGGAGCCCCGTAGTCCCGGTGCCCTGCGGCTCGGCCGGTTCCGGCCCTCCCGTGCCGCGGCGGGCGCCTGTATGTCCCCTTGTGCGTTGCTGTGTTCCGCTGTGCGCCACTGCAGTGGGTGCGGCCGACCCGCAACCCGGCCCCGCCCGGGCCGCCGCGCCTCGGCGCGGCGCGCTCCGGCCGTGCCCGGTCGTCAAGGTCGTTCTCGCCACTCCCGGCCGCCCCTGCCGCCCCGAGTTCCCGGGCGGCGCGGCCGCCCGCGGATGAATTTGGTGCTACGCCTGGCGCGAATGTGGTGTAAGACACCACAATGAAGATTCGACCTCTTCTGCTGAAGGGGTAGCGATGGCGGCTGCGGCGCCGGGCTGGTTGGCGCCGGCGGCAACGCCGACGCCGGGGCCGGACAACCCCTGGGTCCGGCCCCGGTCGACATCGCCTCGGATCGGGGAACGGGGATGCTGATTCGCCAGTTCGAATACCTCGTGGCCCTGGCGCGGGAGCGGCATTTCGCCCGGGCCGCTCTTGCCTGCCATGTTTCCCAGCCGGCGCTGTCGGCCGGTATTCGCAAGCTCGAAGCCGAGCTGGGGGTACCCATCGTGCGCCGCGGCCACCGTTTCGAGGGTTTCACCCCCGAGGGCGAGCGCGTCCTGGGCTGGGCCACCCGCATCCTGGCCGAGTGCGACCGGTTGGCCGCCGATGTCGAGACCGTGCGCGAAGGCCGCATCGGCACCCTGCGTGTGGGGGTGCTACCCGAGGCGGCGACCGCCTTCGGGCGCATCGCGGCACTTTTCGGCGCCCGCAACCCGCGGGTGGCGCTGCGCGTGCGCAGCATGCCGGCGCCCGAGATCCAGCGCGGCCTGGCCGATAACGCCCTGGACTGCGCTGCGGTGCGTACGCCGCTGGATCCGGCCCGCTCGCGCGGCCGGGCGGTGCTGTACCGGGAGCGGCCCGTCCTGCTGGCGGCCGAAGGCGGCCGTTTCGCCGAGGGCACGCAGGCGGAGTGGGCCGACCTCGCGCGCGTGCCGCTGTGCCGCCTGCTGCCCGACCCGCTGTGGCCGCGGGTGGCCGACGCCGTTGCCGCGACCACCGGCGAGGACCCGGTGGTGCGGGTGGAGGTCGACTCGCTTCCCGCGCTGTTCGAGCACATCAGCCTGGGCGGCGGTTGCGCGGTCCTCACGCATTCGTGGTTGGCCGGCGATGTACCCGGCGGGTTGCGGGCGGTCCCCATGGCCGGGACCGCTCAGGCGACCGGCGTGGGCATCGCCATCGCCGAGCAGCATCCCGAGCCGCTGCTGGCCGCCGAGCTGGCCGCGTTCGCCCGCTCCGTGCCGCTGCAGGGGCGCTTGGACGCGGTGCTGTCGCAGCCCGCCGCCGAGGACGGCGGCCTGGTACCCGAGCCGCGGGTCTCGGGGGCCGCGGCGGAGTCCGCGCACCGGACCGCCGAGGTGCCCCCGGACCGCTGAGGCGGGCCGGGCGCGCAGGCGGCCGCCGCAACGGCCGCTCCCGCTCCAGCCCCTGGCCCGGTGCCACTCTGGCCTGTCCCGGCATCCGTATCCGCGCGCCCCGCCCGTCCCCAGCCCCGGCTCCCACGTTCGCCGGCACCGGTGCGCACGGCTCCTCCACCTCAGCGCCGCGGGTCCGCCCGACCGCCCGCGGCCGCGGCATGGGTGCGCTCGCGCAGAAACACCCAGGCCACGACGCCCGCTGCGAGGGTCACCCCCGCAGCGAGCGCGCTGGTGACCTGCACGCCGTCGGTGAACGCGTCCCGGGCGGCGGCCATGAGCACCGCGGCGGTTTCCGGGGACAGGCCGCCATCGGCAACCGCCGACGCCCCGCCCAGTGTTTCGGAGGCCGCGGCCATCGCCCGGTCGCCCACCCCGGCAACGTCGCCCAGCCGGATCCGGTAGACGGCGGTGAGCAGGCTCCCCAGCAGCGCGACGCCCAGCGCGCCGCCCAGTTCGTAGGCGGTCTCCGAGACCGCAGATGCCGCGCCGGCCTGCTGTGGCGGGGCCGCTGTGAGCACGGTCCCGTTCGTCAGTGTTTCGGCGAGACCGATACCGGTGCCCAGCAGTGCGAAGGCCACCGCCATCAGCCCGGCTCCGCCGCCGGGCAGCAGCGCCATCAGTACGAAACCGGCGGCGACCAGTGCCAGCCCCGCCGCCACCACCGCCGCCGTACTCAACCGCCGCGACAGCGACACCGCGGCGAAGCTGGCGGCCACCGACAGCACCAGGCCCGGTACCAGCGCGAGCCCGGCCAGGATCGGGCTGAGCCCTTCGACGAGCTGCAGGTACTGGGTGAGCGCGAACAGCGAGGATGCCATCGCGAACACGAGCATCAGGTTGGTGCCCACCGCCGCGCTGAACCGGCGGTCGGCGAACAGCCGCACGTCGATCATTGGATCGGGCAGGCGCTGCTGGCGGCGTACGAACACGGTGCCCGCCGCCAGACCTGTGGCGAGGGCGGCCAGGGCTCCCGCCGACCACCCGTGCTCGGCCAGGTGCTTGATCCCGTATACGGCGGGCAGCATCGCCCCCAGCGACAGCAGCACGCTGGGCAGGTCCAGCCGCCCCGCGCCAGGGTCGCGCGATTCGCCGACCAGCAGGGGCGTGGCGATGAGGATCAGCGCCATCACCGGCAGGTTCATCAGGAACACCGATCCCCAGTGGAAGTGCTCCAGCAGCCACCCGCCGACGATGGGGCCCAGGGCGGCCCCGGCAGAGAACCCCGACGCCCAGATGGCAACGGCGGTCAGGCGGCGGCGCTCGTCGGTGAAGATGTTGCGCAGCAGGGACAGCGTCGAGGGCATCAGAGTGGCGCCGGCCAGTCCGAGCAGGGCGCGGGCGGCGATGAGGATCTCGGGGCTGGGGGCGTAGGCGGCCAGCAGCGAGGCGGCGCCGAAGCCGGCCGATCCGGCCATCAGCAGCCGCCTGCGCCCGATGCGGTCGCCCAAAGACCCCATGGTGACCAGCAGACCGGCCAGCACAAAGGAGTAGATGTCGACGATCCACAGCAGTTGGCTGCCGCTGGGGGAGAGATCGGCGCTGAGGTAGGGCACGGCGAAGCCGAGCACCGTCATGTCCACCGAGATCAGCACGACGGGCAGGACGAGCACGGCCAGCGCCGCCCAGTCGCGGGCGCCGCCGCCGCTGCGGGTGGCGGGTGCCGTCGGGGTGCGGTCGGCCGCGGCCATGGGTCTGCTCCGTTCGCTGCTGGGCCGGCTGCGCCGGGGTCGGCGCTTCCGGTGGTGCTGTCTGCGGTTTGCCGCTGTGTCGTGCGCGATGGGGTGTCCATGCGCCGTCGCCTTCAACTGTACCGTCCAGACGGTATAGTGCCATCCGGCCAGTACAGTCGGGGTGTGAGTTCTACGACGCGCGACCGCATCCTCGACGCTCTCGAAGGCATCCTGATCGACGAGGGCGCCCCTGCGGTCACACTGGAAGCGGTGGCCGCGGCGGCGGGGGTCTCCAAGGGCGGACTGCTTTACCACTTCCCGAACAAGTCCGCCCTGATGACCGGGCTGGTGCGGCGGCTGACCGCCCGCGCCGAGGACGAGTTCGCCGCGGCCCGCGCGAGCCCGGAGGGCGTAACGCGGTTCTATCTGCGCACGTCGCAGCCTGGATCGGTCGAGGATCCCGAACTGTACCTATCGGTCATCGCCGCGCTGCGCAGCAAGGAGGGAATCCCCGAGGAGGCCGGCGAGCTGCTGGGCAGGATGTTCGCGCACTGGTCGGATCTGCTGCACGAGGAGCTGGGCGACCCGGTCCTCGCCGAGACCATCCGCTTGGTCGGCGACGGCCTGTACCTCGCGGCCATCACCGGGCTGCACCACCCCGATCCGCGGCTGCTGCAGGAGGTCCTCGACCGCCTCACTGCCCAGGCCGACGCTGCGCGGGGTGCGGGCACCGGCACCGGGCAGGCGGATCGGGGCGGTTCAACCTGAGCCCTGTCCGCCCCGGGCCCGTCGGTCCTCGGACCGCCCCGCACCGGTCCCCGCTGCATTCCGCACCGGTCCGCGCCGCTTTGCGTACCGGCGTGTGCAGCGCCGGGGGAACCGCAGCCGGTGGGCCCACCGGTGCCCAAGGGGCCCCAGTTCCCTGTGTATAACGATTTGACCTGCGATAACACCAAGTCGGACGGATGTGTCCAGGGAGTGTCCAGGTTCGACCACTATCGTGGGTCGCATGGCTTCCAACGACCACCGCGCAGGAAAGAGTCAAAGCACACTTGGTCCGGAACGGATCGAGCGGGGGTCGGGCGGTGAAGCAGAGTCGACCAAGTCGGGCTCGGGCAGCAATGGGGCGCCCGTGCAGTCGGTCGACAGGGCGATCACTGTTCTGGAGATCCTCGCGCAGCACGGCGAGGCCGGGGTCACCGAGATCGCGGCTGAACTCGGCGTGCACAAGTCCACGGCGTTCCGGCTCGTTGGAGCCTTGGAGCGGCGCGGGCTGGTCGAGCAGCCGGGGCTGCGTGGCAAGTACCAACTCGGGTTCGGCATAATCCGTCTCGCCGGAACCATGGCGGCGGGCTTGGACCTCACCCAGCAGAGTCGGCGCGTCTGCGAGGACCTGGCCTCCGAACTGGGGGAGACGGTCAACATCGCCATACCCAGCGGCGACATGGTCGTCAACATCGACCAGGTCCGCGGGGCCTCGGCGATCGTCAGCCAGAACTGGATCGGCAGGCAGAACCCACTGCACACAACCTCCACCGGCAAAGTACTGCTGGCGTACATGCGCGCCCCCGATCAGCGCCGGGTGCTGCGAGGGCGCTTGGAGGAGCTCACCCCCCAGACCATCACCAACTCCGACAGCCTGCGGGCCGAGATCGACGAGATCCTCGAACGGGGTTTCGCCACGGCAGTGGAGGAACTGGAGCTGGGCCTCAACGCGGTCGCTGCGCCGATCCGGGGGCTCACCGGCGAGGTCATCGCCGCACTCAGCGCGTCGGGCCCCTCCTACCGGATGGAAGAGGACAAGCTGTCCGCCATCGGCGAGACGGTCTGCACGGCCGCTATGGAGATCTCGATCCGCATGGGGCACATGGAGACCGTCGACACCTGACCCCGATCCGATACGCCGCCGACTATCCGTGCGGGCTCTGCGGCCCCTGCGGACTCCTAAGAGCCGGCCCCGTGGCCCAGTGCTGCGGCCACGATCCGGGCGGCACGCTCGGTGACCTCCTCCGCAGGGGGTGCGATATCGAGCGTGGCGCCCGGTTCGTCGTCGCCCAAGGGCTCCAGGGTGGACTGCTGGGAGCGCAGCAGGGTCTCGGGCATGAAGTGGCCCTTGCGCTCGCGCAGCCGGGCGGCGATGAGTTCGGTCGAGCCGTCCAGGTGCAGGAACCGGACGTCCGCAGCGGCGGCCCGCAGGATGTCGCGGTAGGGGCGCTTGAGCGCCGAGCACGCCATGAGCGTCGACTCCCCGCGCCGGTCGTGTTCGGTGATCCACTCCGCCAGCGCCTCCAGCCACGGCCGGCGGTCGTCGTCGGTCAGCGCGGTACCCCCCGACATTTTGGCGACGTTGGCCTCGGGGTGGAAGTCGTCGGCCTCGGCGAAGGGCAGTCCCAACCGCTTGGCGATGGGTTCGGCCACGGTGCTCTTGCCCGTACCCGAGACTCCCATGACGACGAAGTGCGTGGCTTGTGCCATTCCTTGCTCCAACCGTGCGGATCTGTGAAACCGCTCTGCGCGGGTACTAATAGTGTTACCAATCAAGCGCCGCTGTGCGGCGGGCGCCCGGGGGATCCGCCACCGGGCGGGGCCGAAGGAGACCTGCAATGGCCGCTTCCGACCACCGGACCCTGCACAACCGCGTCCTTGCGGAGGTGGGCCCGGCCATCGCCGCCGGCGAGTACGAGCCCGGATCCGTTCTTACCCTCGACCGTTTGGCCCAGGACTACGGGGTTTCGCGCACCGTGGCACGCGAGGCGGTACGCGTGCTGGAGTCGATGCGCATGGTCGTCAGCCGCCCCCGCACCGGGGTGCGGGTGCGCCCGCCCGGGGAGTGGAGCGTCTACGACCCCCAGCTCATCCGCTGGCGCCTGGCGGGGCCGGGCCGCATCCAGCAGCTGCGGTCGCTGACCGAGCTGCGTGCCGCCGTCGAGCCGCCCGCAGCCGCCTTCGCCGCCCGGCGCGCCTGCGCCGCCGACCGCGAGGACATCGCCGACCTCAACGCGCGTATGGTCGCCACCGGCAGCAGCGGCGACCTGGAGGGGTTCCTGCGCCTGGACATCGAGTTCCACCGCCGCATCCTGGATATGTCGGGCAACGAGATGTTCTCCGGCCTGTCCGGAGTGGTCGCCGAGGTCCTCACCGGTCGCACCGAGTACGACCTCATGCCGAGCCTGCCCCGGCCCGAGGCGCTGCGCCTGCACACCCACGTCGCCGACGCGATCGCCGGCGGCCTGGCCGATGTCGCCCAGGCCGCCATGCACGCGATCGTCGACGAGGTCGTGGCCGCCCTGGAGGACGAAGCCGCCGGGACCCGCTGAGGCCTCCCGCGGCTTTGCCCTCCGGTGCACCGGACCCGAAGGTCGTCTCCGGTGGGACCCGACCGCCCTTGGCCTAGGAAGCGGCCCGGGCAGGCGGCCCGCCGGAAACCATCTACAGGACCAGGCTCAGCAGCGCGGCGAGCGCGAAGCCGACCGTACCGATCAGGGTCTCCATGACCGTCCAAGTGCGCAGCGTCGTCTTGACGTCCATGCCCAGGAAGCGGCCCACCAGCCAGAAACCGGAGTCGTTGACGTGGGAGAGCACGGTGGAGCCGCAGGCGATCGCCACCACGATCAGCGACAGGTCGATGGTGCTCAGCGAATCGGAGTTCGCCACCAGCGGGGCGATGAGCGCGGCCGTGGTGGTCAGCGCGACCGTGGCCGAACCCTGCGCCACCCGCAGGCACGCCGCGATCACGAACGCCGCCACGATGACCGGCATGCCGGTGTTCTCCAGGCTGCCGGCCAGCGCCTGGCCGATGCCGCTGATCTCCAGCACGCCGCCGAACATGCCGCCGGCGCCGGTGATGAGGATGATCGAGCAGACCGGGCCCAGCGAGGCGTTGGCGAGCGTCTCGACGTAGCCCCGCGAGAAACGGCCCGGAGCGAGTACGACCATGGCCACGACCGTGGTGATCAGCAGCGCGATGGGCGTCTGGCCGATCAGGATGAGCGCCTTGACCCAGGCGGCGTCGTCGGACACGGTGCCGGTGGCGGCCAGGGTGGTCAGCCCGGTGTTGGCGAAGATCAGCAGCATGGGCAGCAGCAGGATGCCCAGCACCGTTGTGACCCGCGGGGCGTTGCCGGGAACGTCCTCGCCGGCGGGCGCGGACGGCTCGGCCGTCTTGGTCGCGGTGCCGCCGGAGGAGGGCGCCGGAGCGCTTCCGGAGCGGCCGGCCTCGTGGGCGGCGGCGCCGAACTCGGCGGGAGCCGGCAGGTGGATGCGGTGCCCGGCGTAGAGCCCGTAGAGGTAGCTGGCGATGTACCAGGTCGGCGCGGCCAGCACCAGGCCCACGATCAGCGTGATGCCCATGTCGGCATTGATCTGGCCGGCGGCGGCCACAGGGCCCGGGTGCGGCGGCACAAAGGCGTGCATCACGGCGAAGGCGCCCGCGGTGGGCAGCGCGTAGAGCAGGACCGAGCCGCCGAGGCGGCGGGCGACGCTGAAGACGATCGGCAGCATGACGATCAGCCCGGCGTCGAAGAAGATCGGGAAGCCGAAGATCAGCGAGGCCACACCCAGTGCGAGCGGTGCGCGCTTCTGGCCGAAGGCCCTGATCAGCGCCCCGGCGAGCACGGCGGCTCCGCCGGTGACCTCCAAGAGCCGGCCGATCATCACGCCCAGGCCGACGAGTAGTCCGACGCTGGCGAGCGTATCGCCGAAGCCGTAGAGCATGGTCGGGACCACGTCGTCCAGCGGAATGCGGGTGGCCAGTGCGACACCCAGGCTGACCAGCACGAGCGCAACAAACGCGTGCAGTCTGAACCAGATGATGAGCACCAGCAGCACGGCGATCGCTGCGCCTGCTATGAGCAGCAGCGGCGCCGTGCCGTATGCGGGGTCAATGGGTTCCACGGGTTCCTCCGGGAATGGGGACGGGTCGGCGCGCGGTGTGACGTGCGCCGGAGGAATGCTGGCGGCAATGGTAGTACCATTTGTGAGCTTGTGTGACGTGCTCCGTTCGAAATTGTTATCCGGCTGTGTGTCGGGCCGTGTTGGACGCCGCCGGATGCCCCGCTGCGCCCCCGTTGCCGCCCACTGTTACCGCTTGTGACCCGCAGCGACCCCGGCGACCTGCGGTGCCGCCCCGATCTCCGCCAACCGTCCCCGACGCCCCGCCCCGCTCCTGCGCACGCGCGCAGCAGCGGTGGTGCGCGATGCCGCGCGGCCCGCCGGCCGGGCCCGGGCCCAGCCCCGGCCTAGCCCCGGATCAGCCGCAGCGTAAGTATCTGGAAGGGCCGCAGCCCGAAGCCCACCCGATCGCCATCGGCATCCAGCGGTCCGGCGCCGTCCAGCGGCTCCTCCAGCAGGTCCACCGCCACCGCGGCCGCCAGCGGAAACGACGCCTGCACCGCGCCGCGCGCCCGCGCACCGTGGGCCTCGTACAGCCGCACCACCACGTCGCCGGAGCGGTCCTCGGCCAGCTTCACCGACTCGGCGACCACGCCCTCGCCCTCCACCGACACCAGCGGCGCGACATCGGCGCCCCCGGAGGCCGTGCGCTCGGGCAGGTTGAGCCGGTAGCCCTCCCGCACCGCTTCGGCGATGCCGGCCCCCGGTACCAGCGCGTACTCGAACACGTGGCGCCCCTGGTCGGCCTCCGGGTCGGGGAACCGCGGCGCCCGCAGCAGCGAAAGCCGCAGCACGGTGGTGGTGCCGCCGTCAGTGCGCACCCTCCGCTCAACGTCGTGGCCGTAGGTGGAGGCGGTGGCCAGCGCGTGGCCGTACCCGGGTTCGGCCACCTGCACCCACCGGTGCCCGCACGCCTCGAACCGGGCCGCGTCCCAGGAGGTGTTGGTGTGGGTGGGCCGGTGCACGTGCCCGAACTGGATCTCGGCGGCCGCCGCGGCGGCGCGCACGTCCAGCGGGAACGCGGCCTTGAGGAAGCGTTCGCGCTCGTACCAGTCGACCTCGGCGGTGCAGTCCACCCGGCCCGATCCGCGGGCCAGCGCCACCACCTGGCGGACGGTGGAGGCACCGAAACGCCGGGTCACCGCCACTGCGGCGCGCTCGGGCCCCTCATCGGCGGCCGCCAGCGATTCGACGGCGGTGATGTCGGAGCCGGTGCGGCGGTAGAAAGAGTCGACGTCCCAGGCATCCCAGGCGTTGGGCAGGTCGCGGTGTATCTGCAGCAGGTTTCCGGCCGTGCCCGGCGCCAGCGCTTCGCGGCCGGTGGCGGTCTCGACGACCGACACGATCAGGCCCCGGCCGTCCACCGCCACCCGCAGCAGGCCGTTGTCCAGCAGGTAACCGCCGCCCTCGCGGGCGAGCAGGGCGAGGTCCGCGCCTCCCGGCCCGCCCGGGCCCGGCCCCCGCGGCACAGGTGCCGCAGCGCCGCCGGCCTGGGCAGGGCGGGCGCGGGCGCCCATCGCGGGCACACCGCCGCGCTCGTGCGGGCAGGAGTTGAACACGGTCACCGTGCCGGCATCGGGGCGGTCGCACACGCCGGCGCCGGCGTGTGCGACCGAGCCGCCTCCCGCGCCCGCTGCCAGCACTCCGCGGGCCTCGTCCGCGATGCGCTCCAGTTCCGTGGTGATCTCGGCGTAGGCGGTCGCCGCCTCGCGGTGGACCCAGGCGATGGAGGAACCCGGCAGGATGTCGTGGAACTGGTGCAGCAGCACCCGTTTCCACAGCTCGGCCAACCGCTCGTAGGGGTAGCGGTAGGCCCGCTGCGCATCGTCGGCGGTGCGCACCGCCGCGGTCGCCGCCCACAGCTCCGCCTCGCGCAGCAGGTGCTCGCTGCGCCGGTTGCCCTGCTTGGTGCGGGCCTGGCTGGTGTAGGTGCCCCGGTGCAGCTCCAAGTACAGCTCGCCCAGCCACACCGGCGCATCGTCGGCGTACTCCTGTTCGGCGGCGGCGAAGAACGCGGCCGGGCTCTCCAACCGCACCCGCGGCGCGCCTTCCAGATCGGCCAGGCGCGCCGCCCGCGCTAGCATCTCGCGGGTGGGCCCGCCGCCCCCGTCGCCGTGGCCGAAGGGCACCAGCGAACGCGAGGCGGGGCCCGCCTCGCGGAAGCCGCGGGCGGCGTGGGCCAGTTCGTGGGCGGTCAACTCGGCGTTGTAGGTGTCGACCGGCGGGAAGTGGGTGAACACCCGGGTGCCGTCGATGCCCTCCCACCAGAAGGTGTGGTGCGGGAAGGGGTTGTCGGCGTTCCACGACAGCTTCTGGGTGAGGAACCACCGTGAACCCGACAGCCGCACCAGCTGCGGCAGCGCAGCCGAGTACCCGAAGGAGTCGGGCAGCCACACCTCGCGGGTGTCGGCACCGAGTTCGTCGCGGAAGAACCGCTTGCCGTAGGCGAACTGGCGGGCCAGCGCCTCCCCGCCGGGCATGTTGGTGTCGGCCTCCACCCACATGCCGCCCACCGGCACGAACCGGCCGGCGGCGGCGTGCTCGCGCAGCCGCGCGAACAGCTCGGGATGGCTCTGTTTGAGCCAGGCGAACTGCTGGGCCTGCGACATCGCATGCACCAGCTCGGGATGGTCGTCCATCAGCGCAGTGGTGTTGGCGACGGTCCGTGCGACCTTGCGCACCGTTTCGCGCAGCGGCCACAGCCAGGCCGAGTCGATGTGGGCGTGCCCCACCGCCGAAACCCGGTGCGCACTGGCCTCGGCCGGATCGGCCAGCACCGGCGCGAGCCGGGCGCGGGCCGCCGCGGCGGTGCCCGCGGGGTCGACCGGGTCGAGCACGTCCAGCGCCCGCGACAGGGCGGTGCGGATGCGGGCCCGGCGCGGCGACCCCTCGGGCAGCTCCCGCATCAGCTGGCCCAGCAGCTCGGCGTCCATGCTCAATTCCCACACCTCGGTGTCGAGGACCGCCAGGTCTGCGCTGCGCAGCCGGTACAGCGGCTCGCCGCCCGCGGTGGCGGGATCGCCCAACGGGGTCGGCGCGAAGCCGGAGGGGCCCAGGATCACCGGGTTGGCGGCGGCCTCCACCCGCAGGTCCACCTGCTCGCCGCCGCGCGCCGGCGCGGCCGCTCGCACCCACCGGTTGCGCGGGTTGAGCCCCTTGACCGGGGTACCGTCGGGCAAATGGACCAGGCCTTCGGCGCAGAAACCGGGCCGGTCGGGATCGAACCCCAGGTCGATGACCGCCTCGACGGTGCGCCCGGCCCACTGGTCGGGTACTTCGCCGGTGAAGCGGAACCACGTTGTGCCCCAGGCCGGTCCCCACTCCTGGCCGACGGCGGCGGGGGAGTAGGGAGCCGCGACACCCTCGGCGGCCGGAACCGGTCCCGCGGGGGCGTCCCAGCGCTCCACGGCCAGCGGCACCGCCGCGGCGTAGACCGCCGGCCACAGGCGCTCACCCAGCACCCGGGCGAGCCTGCGGTCGAGCTGGGCGTACTCGTCGTGCATGCGGTGCTCCGAATGCTCGGGGGCGGCCTTCCGGTACGCTCTCCGCCGCCGCCCGGCAAGTCAAGGGATGCGCGGCGCGGTTCGATACGTTGGGTCTGCGGGTGTCGCGCGGCCCGCGGTGGTGCCAGCACCACCGGCAGGTGAGGGGGCGGCCGGGCTGACGCGGCGGAGCCCGGTCGATCAGACTGGTCCCCGACAGCGTGACCGCAGCGAACGGGAAGAGCGGGCCGGATGCACAGGCTGATCAACCAGATACGGCCGTACCCGTGGGGGGCGAAGACCGCCATCCCGCGGCTGCTGGGTGTCGAGCCCGACGGCCGGCCCCAGGCCGAACTGTGGCTGGGCGCCCACTACGGGGCCCCGAGCACGGTCGTCACACCCGGCGGCCCCTCGTCCTTCGACGACGTCATCGCCGGCGCGCCAACGGAGATGCTGGGCGAACGCACCGTCGAGCGGTTCGGCAAGCGGCTGCCGTTCCTGCTGAAGGTGCTGGCCGCCGAGGAACCGCTATCGCTGCAGGTGCACCCCGACGCCGTGCGCGCCCGCTCAGGGTTCGCCGCCGAGCAGGCGGCCGGCATCCCCGTCGGCGCGCCCCACCGCAACTACCGCGACCCCTTCCCCAAGCCCGAGCTGGTGCTGGCCCTGGAGCCGTTCGAGGCGCTGTGCGGGTTCCGCGACCCCGTCGCGGCACGGGCCGACCTGGACGGGCTGGCAAGCGAGCTGGCCGAGGTGCTGCGCGGCGACCTCGCCGCCGCCGACCCGCACGCCGCGCTGCGCAGCGCGCTGACACGGCTGCTCACGCTGCCCGACAATGGGCGCGCCGAACTGGTGGCGGAGTTCGTGGCCGAGTGGAAGCGACTGGGCTCGGGCGCCCACCACGACACCCTGGTCGAGCTGGCCGAGCGCTACCCGGGCGACCCGGGCGCCGTTGCGGCGCTGCTGCTCAACCGGGTCACCCTGCACCCCGGCGAAGCCCTGTTCCTGCCGGCGGGCAACGTGCACGCCTACCTGCGCGGTGTTGCGGTCGAGGTGATGGCCAGTTCGGACAACGTGCTGCGCGCCGGGCTGACCGGCAAGCACGTCGACACCGCCGAACTGCTGGCGGTGGTGGACTTCTCCGTGCTGCCGATCCCCTTCGCCGGCCCGGTGCGATCGGGCGGGCGGGCCGAGTACCGCCCGGGCGTGCCCGACTTCGCGCTGGCGACCGCCGGGCCCGGACCGATCAGCACCCGGCTGGAGGGCGGCGCACCCTCGGTGGTGCTTGCCCTGGACGGCTCCGCCGATTTGGTCGCGGAGTCGGGCGAGGTGCTGGCGCTGGGCCGCGGCGAGTCGGTGTTCGTGCCGGCCGGCTGCGGGCGGGTCAAGGTGCGCGGGCACGGGCACCTGGTGGTTGCAACGGTCGGCGACTGAGCACGTGGCCGGGCGCGGCCGCCGGGCCCCGTGGTGGGCCGATGCGCAGGCGGGCGCGCCCGGGAGGGCGGCCGCGGCGCGGCAACGGGCCTGCGCCGGTACGCTGAGACCCCCATCACGATCTTGCGAGGAGTTCTGCCATGGCGCTCGAACGTCCCAGAGTCGACGTCGCTCCCGGCCCGCCGCCGAGCGACCTGCAGGTCACCGACCTCAGCATCGGCGAGGGCACGCAGGCCGGCTACGGATCAACGGTCGACGTGCAGTACGTCGGCGTCTCGCACTCCACCGGCGAGGAGTTCGACGCCTCGTGGAACCGCGGCGAGCCGCTCAGCTTCGCGCTCGGCGGGCGCCAGGTCATCGAGGGCTGGGAACAGGGCGTACTGGGCATGCGCGTGGGCGGGCGCCGCCGACTGGTGATCCCGCCGCAGCTGGCCTACGGCGACCGCGGCGCGGGCGGGGTCATCAAGCCGGGCGAGACCCTGGTGTTCGTGGTGGACCTGGTCGGCGTGCGTTAATGTCCTGATTGGTTAGTGCGTTTGGGATTCGGTGGGACACGGGTGCGCTGGGCGGCCTTGTCCGCGGTCGGCCGCGGGTGGCGGGCCGCCCGGCGCACCGATGACCCTGCAGTAAGGCTCAAATATCGGAGCTGAGATGGGCATTTCTGCATGGTCATCGCCGAACACCGCCCCGCTACCCGACATAACGGACACGCGCCCGCCCGGCCCCGCCGCCTTTGGTGCCGCTTTTGCCTGCAGGCCACCCGCCGCCGGGCAGACCACAAGGCCGCACAGTCGGCCCCCTAACGCAGCGTCGCGCCGACCTGGACGTGGCCTTTGAGTAGGTCGCGGGAGATGGTGCGGCGCTGGATCTCGTCGGTGCCCTCGAAGATGCGCAGCAGCCGCAGGTCGCGGTACCAGCGTTCGAAGGGCAACTCGCGGGTGTAGCCCATGCCGCCGTGGATCTGCATCATCCGGTCGACGATCTCGTTGGCCTTGACCCCGCCGTAGAGCTTGGCGATCGACTGCGCGTGGCGGGAGTCGCGGCCCTGGTCGACCTGCCAGGCGGCATGGAGCACGAGCAGCCGCAGCGCCTCGATCTCGGTCTGGGAGTCGGCGATCATCCACTGGATCGCCTGGCGCTCGGCGATGGGCGCACCGAAGGTCCGGCGGGTATTGGCGTAGTCGACGCTCATGCCCAGCATCCGCTCGCAGCCGCCCAGCGCGCGGGCCGGCAACAGGTAGCGGCCCTTGCCGATCCACTGCATGGCCAGCTCAAAGCCCTTGCCGACCTCGCCCAGGACGTTCTCCTCGGGCACCCGGACATCGTCGAACACCAGCGAAGCCGGGCGGCGCTCGCCCATGGTGTCGATGGGTTCCGACGTCCAGCCTGCAGCGCGGTCGGCCAGGAAGCAGGTGACACCGCCGTCGGCGCCCAGTTCGGGGTCGGTCACGGCGAACACCATGGTGAAGTCGGCTTCGCAGCCACCGGTGATGAACGTCTTCTCGCCGTTGATCACCCACTCGGAGCCGTCCTTGACGGCGCGGGTGCGGATGGCCTTGGCGTCAGAGCCGGCGCCGGGCTCGGTGATGGCAAAGCAGGAGCGGCGCTCACCGGCGATCGTGGGCAGCAGGTAGCGCTGCTTCTGCTCCTCGTTGGCGTGGAAGAGGATGTTGTCGGCCTCGCCGCCGAACTTGAACGTGAGGAAGGTGCGGCCGAGTTCGGTCTCGATGATGGCGGCGGTGACGGCGTCCAGTCCCATGCCGCCGTATTCGGTGGGGGTCTGCACACCCCAGAACTCGGATCTGCGCGCCAGTTGCCGCAGCTCGCCGACCTCCTCGGCGTTCAGTCCGGGTGCGGCGCCGGCGCGTTCGCGGCGCAGCACGTCGTTTTCCCGCGGCATGATCTCGCGCTCGACGAAGGTGCGTACCCACGCGCGGATCTCCCGCTGTTCCTCGCTCAGTCCGAAGTCGACCATGCGCCCGCTCCCCAATTAACCTAACGGCGTTCGGTTTTTGAGCGTAGGTGCTGGGCGTGCCGCAGCGCAAGCACGGCCGCTCAGCGCAGCCGGCGGTACCCGCAGCCCGGCGGGCAGGGCCTGCGGGCATCGGGTGGGCGTGGCAGGATCGCAAGCGGACGACCGGTAGGCCCGCTGCGGCGGCGCCGCAGCAGCCGAGGAGGGAGGACGGGGTGCCCCGACCCAGGACGCCGATGCTGAGCGTGGGCGGCATCCGCACGGCGGCGCTCGCACTTGTCGACAGCGAGGGCCTGGAGAACCTGTCGATGCGCAGGCTGGCCCAGGAACTGCAGGTGCAGGCGGCGTCGCTGTACAGCCACTACCGCACCAAGGACGACCTGCTCGCCGACATCGCCAACGAGATCATGGCCGGGGTGGACGTCTCCGGATTCGACACGGGCGACTGGCGCAACGGGCTGGCGGTGTGGGCGCGCTCCTACCGCGCGGCGCTGGCCGCCCACCCCAACCTGGTTCCGGTCATCGCCGCGGGCCCGGGGCGCCGCGAGGCGGCGCTGCGCCGCGCCGACGCCGTGCACGGCGGCCTGGTGGGTGCGGGCTGGCCCGCCCGCTACGCGACCATGATCGGCGCCTCGACCAAGTACCTGGTGGTGGGGGCCGCCATCAACTCCTTCGCCCGGGGGTTCGACGCCGACGTCCAGGTCTACCGGGACCGCTACCCCAACCTCTCCCAGGCCCACCGCCTCGCCGAGCACGCCGCCGAGATCGACGCCGACAGCTTCGAACTGGCGCTGTCGGCCTTCCTGGACGGGCTCGGCCAGACCTTTGCAGCTCTGCGGCACGAGGACGAGGACGGGCGCGGGGACGGTTCCGGCGGCGCCGCGCCCGCCGCACCGCACGCCTCCCCCGGGAGCCACGAGGCCTGACGGGGGAGCGGGAGGGGGCGCCGGTTCAGGCCAGGCCCAAGCGCTCCGCGGCAGCGTCCCAGGCGGCGGTGCCCGAGGCGGGCTCGTAGCGGCGGGGCCGCTGGGTGGTGTGGATCAGCCGGCGCAGATCGGCCTGCGAAGCCCCCGGATCGGCGCCGCGGGCCTGCACCGCGATGTTGCCGATCGCGGTCGCCTCCACCGGACCGGCCTCCACCGGCAGCCCCAGCGCGTCGGCCGTCCACTGGCACAGCAGCTCGTTGCGGGCGCCGCCGCCCACCAGGTGCACCACATCGATGTCGCGCCCGGACAGGGCGCAGGCTCGGCGCAACGTGTCGCGGTGGGCCAGCGCGAGGCTCTCCAGCACGCAGCGCAGCAGCGCGCCGCGGCTGCGGGGTTCGGGCCGGCCGTTCTCGCGCAGGTCGGCGGCGATGCGCGCCGGCATGCCGCCCGGAGGCAGGTAGCGCGGGTCGCCGGCGTCGACGAGTCCGGCAAAGGCCGGAGCCGCAGCGGCCTCCTGCAGCAGGCCCGGTAGCGCCGCGTCGTCCAGCCCCCAGTCGCGCAGGCACTCCTGGACCAGCCACAACCCCATGATGTTGCGCAGGAACCGGGTGGTGCCGTCCACGCCGAGCTCGTTGGTGAAGTTGGCCGCGCGCGCCGCCTCGCTGGTCACCGGAGCGCTCAGCTCCAGCCCGGCCAGCGACCAGGTACCGCACGAGACGTAGCCGAACCGCTCGGTCAGCGCGGGCACGGCCGCCACCGCCGAAGCGGTGTCGTGCGAGGCGACGGCCACCACGTCGGTGCCCGCGTCCAGGCCGGTGTGCCCGGCCGGTTCGGCCAGCAGCGGCCCGATCCGCTCGCCCGGGTTGCGCAACGCGCCCACCAGCGACGGGCGCACCCCGGCGGCCTCCAGCAGCGGCGCCGACCACTCGCGGGTGGCGACGTCGAGCAGGCCGGTGGTGGAGGCGTTGGTGACCTCCGCGCCGCGCTCGCCGGTCAACCAGTAGCCCAGCAGGTCCGGGATGAGCAGCAGGGTCTGGGCGCACGCGAGCTGCGGGGTCGCGCGGGCGGCCGCCAGCTGGAAGACCGTGTTGAACGGCAGGTACTGCAGGCCGTTGCGGGTGTAGAGCTCGGCGGCGCCGACACGCTCCACCATGGCGGGGGCGGCGGTGTCGGTGCGGGAGTCGCGGTAGTGGTGTGGCAGCCCCAGCAGCGCGCCGGCGGAGTCCAGCAGGCCGTAGTCGACGGCCCAGGAGTCGATGCCGACCGAGCGCGGCCGGTGGCCGGCGGCCGCGCGCAGCCCGTCCAGCACACCGTGGTAGAGCCCGCCGATGTCCCAGTGCAGGCCGCTGGGCAGGCGCAGCGGCCGGTTGGCGAAGCGGTGCACCTCGGTCAGCGCGAATTCGTCGCGGCCGACGCGGCCGACGGCGACGCGTCCGCTGGAGGCACCGAGGTCGACTGCGGCGAAGACGTCGGAGTGGGACACGGGCGGGCCTTTCCGAAGAGACGGCGACCGCAGCGGGCCGCTGAGGAGGAAGGAGGGGGGAGGCACTACGGGGGTGGGCGGGGTGCGGGCCGGCGGGCGGATGCCGCCGTTGTCCACAGGCGGGCAATGGAGGTGGCGGCCGGGGGCGGAGGCAGGGTTGACTTGAAATTAGGGGATCCCCCGAGTAACGGCCCCGCGCGCCCATTCGGCCGCGCGGCCCCTTGGCTTGTCCGCATCCGGGCCGGCCTGCCGGACACGGCGCCTTTCGGGCCGGCCTCGCCGGTCTTCCTGCCCCCGCAGCCCCGCCTGCAGGGGCGGCGGGGGCCGGTGCCGGTCCCCGCCGCCCCGCCGGGCTCAGCGCAGGAACGCCGCGGCCACCCCGGCGTCCACTGGGATGTGCAGGCCCGTGGTGTGGCTGAGCTCCCCGCAGGTCAGCGCATAGACCGCGTTGGCCACGTGCTCGGGCAGCACTTCGCGTTTGAGCAGGGTGCGCTGGGCGTAGAACGCACCCAACTCCTCCTCGGGCACCCCGTAGACCGCTGCGCGCTTGGCGCCCCAGCCGCCGGCGAAGATGCCCGAACCGCGCACCACACCGTCGGGATTGACCCCGTTGACGCGGATGCCGGCGCCGCCCAGCTCGGCGGCCAGCAGCCGCACTTGGTGGGCCTGGTCGGCCTTTGCCGCCCCGTAGGCGATGTTGTTGGGGCCGGCGAACACCCCGTTCTTGCTGCAGATGTAGACGATGTCGCCGCCCATGCCCTGCTCGGTGAGCACCCGGGCGGCCTCGCGGGCCACCAGGAACGACCCGCGCGCCATCACCCGGTGCTGGGTGTCCCAGTCGGCTTCGGTGGTCTCCAGCAGCGGCTTGGAGATCGACAGTCCCGCGTTGTTGACCACCAGGTCCACCCCGCCGAACGCCAGCACCCCCGTGCGCAGCGCCGCGGCGATCTGCTCGGGCTCGGTAACGTCGACCACGGCCGGCACCGCGGCGTCGCTGCCGCCGATCTCGGCGGCCACCGCGGCCGCCCCGTCGGCGTCGCGGTCGGCCACGACCACGCACGCGCCCTCAGCGGCCAGCCGCAGCGCGGTCGCCCGGCCGATGCCCGATCCGCCGCCGGTCACCAGCGCGACACGGGTGGCCAGCGGCTTGGGTGCCGGCTTGCGGCGCAGCTTGGCCTCCTCCAGCGCCCAGTACTCGATGCGGAACTTCTCCGACTCGGGGATGGGCGTGTAGGTCGAGACGGTTTCGGCGCCGCGCATCACGTTGATCGCGTTGGTGTAGAACTCGCCGGCGACCCGCGCCGTCTGCTTGTCGGCGCCGAACGAGAACATGCCCACGCCCGGGACCAGCACGATCGCCGGGTCGGCGCCGCGGATGGCGGGGGAGTCGGCGTCGGCGTGGCGGTCGTAGTAGCCCTGGTAGTCCTCGCGGTAGGCGGTGTGCAGTTCGCGCAGCCGTTCCAGCGCCTGCTCCAGCGGCGCGTCGGGGGCCACGTCCAGCACCAGCGGGCGCACCTTCGTCCGCAGGAAGTGGTCCGGGCAGGAGGTGCCCAGCGCCGCCAGCCGCGGGTGCTCCGAGCGGGAGAGGAAGTCCAGCACCGCGTCGCTGTCGGTGTAGTGGCCCACTTGCGGCCGGTCGGTCGAGGCCAGCCCGCGCACCGCCGGCAGCAGCGCGGCCGCGCGCGCGTGGCGCTCGGCTTCGGGCAGCGGCGCATAACCCTCGACAACGGGGCCGAAGGGGTGGGGGCCGTCCGCGCCGCGTTCGGCGATGAAGCGTTCGGCGGTGCGGATGATCTCCAGCGAGTTCGCCTCGCACTCCTGGGCGGTGTCCCCCCAAGCGGTGATGCCGTGCCCGCCCAGCACCACCCCGATGGCTCCCGGGTTCTCGCGTTTGATGCGGGCGATGTCCAGGCCGAGCTGGAATCCGGGGCGGCGCCAGGGCACCCACGCCACCCGGTCGCCGAAGCACTCCGCCGTGAGCTGCCGGCCGTCGGCGGCGCAGGCCAGTGCGATCCCGGAGTCGGGGTGCAGGTGGTCGACGTGGGCGGCTTCCACCAGGCCGTGCATCGCCGTGTCGATCGAGGGGGCCGCGCCGCCCTTGCCGTGGGCGCAGTAGTCGAACGCGGCGACCATTTCGTCTTCGCGTTCGACGCCCGGGTAGACCCCGGTCAGGGCGCGCAGCCGGTCCAGCCGCAGCACGGCCAGCCCCGCCTCGGTGAGGGTGCCCAGGTCGCCGCCGGAGCCCTTGACCCACATCAGGTCGGCGGGTTCGCCGGTGACCGGGTCGGTGGCGGTGCCCTTGGCCGAGGTGTTGCCGCCGGCGTAGTTGGTGTTGCGCGGATCGGCACCCAGCTTGTGCGAGCGCTCCAGCAGCGCTTCGACCTCCGGGTGGGTCGTCTGCTCGGTCATCTCATCCCCTGATCAGTGCTTACTGGTGCTGTGCGTGCGCCGGCCGGATCAGCCGACCGCGAAGTCGGCGACGTGGATGGGCGAGGGTTCCCGGCCGGTGCTGGGCTCCTGGTAGAAGACCGACAACCGCCCCTGGTCCAGGCGCGAGTCGTCGACCAGCACCTCTCCGAAGGAGTCGATCCCGGCCCCGTTGTAGACGGTGCGCCAGTCGCTCCAGTCCGAGTCGTCCGCGGCCGCCAGGATCTTGCCGCCCGGCAGTACCGCATAGGCGGTGTCGTCGGGTCCCATTACCAGGCGCGAGCGCCCGAAGGCCGCCACCCGTTCGGGCAGTTCGGTCTTGTGCCACTGGCCCGAGCGGTCGCGGAAGATGTGGAACGGCCGGGCCCACTGCTCGCGCTGGGCGACGAAGTCGGTGACGCACTGGGTGTGGCGGCCGGGCACGTAGCTGACCATGATGTGCGGGTTGCCCGCGGAGTCCACGGCCTGGGACTCCTGGTTCATCAGCGCGTGGTCGACGCCCAGCGGGTCGACGACGTGGCCGGGGGTGTCCACCGACACGCGGTGGCCGGTGCCGGTGGTTGCGGCGGGGTTGCCGTCGCCGGTGCGCCAGGTGCGGCCCTGGTCGTCGCTGTAGACGTAGCCGGTGTCGTGGTTGGCCAACCCGCCCGGGTCGCACAGGATGTCGCCCCCGGCGGCGGTCTCGCGCCAGGTGAAGGAGGCGTGCAGTCGGCCGCCGGCGCCGTAGCCGATTCCGTGCAGGTACATGTTGCGGGTGTCGCTGGTGCTGCCGTTGGCGCTGTAGTCGCCCTCGGCCGAGGACCAGGCGCCCAGGTGGTCCCAGCCGTCCCCGGTGTACTCGGCCAGGTTGACGACGCCGTCGCCGGACCCGCCGGTGCGGTAGGTCAGCTGCAGGCCGCCTTCGGGGGTGGGCACGAACCTGGGGTAGGTGATGCCGCCTAGGTCGAGCCCTTCCAGGTCGCGTTGCACGTCGCCGAAGGAACCGCTCTTCCAAGCGCCGCGCCCGTCGGCCAGGCCCGCCTGCGAGCGCAGGTAGTACACGGTGGAGTTGTGGGTGTCCATCGCGATGTGCAGGCGGCCGTCGTCGGCCGACACCCCCATGGCGATGACGTTGTGCGAGTCGTCCGCGCTCAGCTTGTGCGGCAGCCGCACGGTCTGCCAGGCGGCTGCCGAGCCGGCCGGCCTGCGGGCGATGACGGCGGTGCGGTCGGCCGTGTACCAGGCCGCGTATTGGTAGCGGCCGTGGGTGAGGATCCCGTCCTGCTGGAAGGAGTTGTTGTTGACGATGCCGTCGTAGGACTCGAAGTACAGCGCCTGCTCGTCGAGTACCCGGTCGCGGAGCAGGTCGGCGCCTGCCGCCGCACCGGTACCGGTGTCGGCGGCCGCCACCCCGGTAAGCCCGGTCGGTGTGCTCAATGCGGTCAGCGGCGCCGCCAGTGCCAGCCCGGCTGCGGCCAGCCGCAGGCGGGCGCGTGCGGTGCCGCGGGTGTTTGCCCCTGCCATGCTCAAGCCCCCCATCCGGCCTGCTGGCCGCCGACCCGCTCGGCGGCGATGGACTCCAGGTAGCCCGAGCGTTTGAACGCGGCCATGGGGTCGGCGTCGCGGCCGTCCTCTTCGCGCAGTTCGGCCAGCATCGGGCGCACATCGGTGTTGTAGGCGTCCATCAGCACCGCGTTGGCGGCCAGCACGTCGCCGTCGCGCTGGGCGGCCGCCAGCGCATCGGCGTCTACCAGCAGCGTCTTGGCGGTGGCCTCCTGGACGTTGAGGACCGAGCGGATCTGGCCGGGGATCTTCTGCTCGATGTTGTGGCACTGGTCGAGCATGAAGGCGATCCCCTCGGCGGGGTCGAGGCCGCCGCCGCGCACCACCTCGTACATGATCCGGAAGAGCTGGAACGGGTCGGCCGCGCCCACCATCAGGTCGTCGTCGGCGTAGAAGCGGGAGTTGAAGTCGAAACCGCCGAGCTTGTGCTCGCGCAGCAGCACGGCCACGATGAACTCGATGTTGGTGCCGGGCGCGTGGTGCCCGGTGTCGACCACCACCTGGGCCTGGTCGCCCAGCTTGAGGCAGTGGGCGTAGGCGGTGCCCCAGTCGGGCACGTCGGTGGTGTAGAACGACGGCTCGAAGAGCTTGTACTCCAGCAGCATCCGCTGCCCGGCGCCCAGCCGGTCGCGCACCGCCTCCAGGGCCTCGGCCAGCCGGTCCTGGCGGGCGCGGATGTCGTCCTGGCCGGGGTAGTTGGTGCCGTCGGCGAACCACAGCTTCAGGTCGGCCGAGCCGGTGGCGTCCATGACGTCGACACAGGCCTTCAGGTGCTCCAGGGCCTTGGCGCGGACGGCCGGGTCGGGGTTGGCGACACTGCCGAGCTTGAAGTCGTCGTCCTGGAAGACGTTGGCGTTGATCGTGCCGATACGCACGCCCTGCTCGCGGGCGTAGGCGGCCAGTTCCGCGTAGTCCTCCACCCTGTCCCAGGGGATGTGCAGCGCCACGCTGGGGGCGATGCCGGTGTAGCGGTGCACCTGCGCCGCATCGGCGATCTTCTCCTGGGGCGTGCGGGGAACGCCGGGCTGGCCGAACACCTTGAAGCGGGTGCCGCTGTTTCCGAACGCCCAGGACGGCAGCTCGATGGCCTGCCGGCGCAGCGCGGCCTTGACGGCACTGAGGTCGGTCATGTCGGAAGCTCCTTCGAACGTTTCAATGAGAAGTGCGGAGTGCGGAGGGGGTGCGGCGGTCGCTCCGCTGCCCCGGAGCGGAAGCGGTCCGCAGGCCCGGGCAGGGGCCGGCGCGGGGCGGTAGGGGCCGGGCGGTCGCCGTCCCGGCTCCGGTTCGGTTTCCGTTGCCGGCCGCCGGTACGGCATTGGGCGGGCAAGGGGCGGGTCGCGGTTCGTTGCGGTCGCTCGGAGGCACCCGGCGGCTGTCAGTCCAGGTGGAATATCTCGGTCAGGGGCACCATGCCCTCGTCGGGCCGGCCGTCGAGCCCTTCGAAGAACGGCGCCATCTCCGCCTGCCAGCGGGCGTTGACGCCGGTTTCGGCCATCGCCGCCTGCGCGGCGGCGAAGTCCTCGGTCTCCAGGTAGCCCACCAGCAGACCGTCGTCGCGGCAGAAGATCGAGTAGTTGCGCCAGCCCGCCTCGCTCAGCGCGGCCCGCATCTCGGGCCAGACGTCGGCGTGGCGGCTCCGGTACTCCTCCAGGCGGTCGGGCTTGACCTTGAGCAGGAAGCAGACGCGCTGCATCGCCATCCTCTCCACACGGGGGCCGGTGCGGCCACGCCGCGGGCGGGCACGGGTGCGGCGGTCTCACCGGCCCGCACCGCCCGCGGCAGGCACACCCGGCCGGATCAGAAGTCGTAGTCGCCGATGTTGTCCTTGTTGAAGACCGTGGGCGGGCCCAGCACGACCTCGCCGTCGGCGCCGATCGTGTACTCGCCGAGCTCGCCGGCCTTGAACGTCTGGCCCTTCTCGCCGGTGATGCGCCCGGCCGAAAGCGACGCGCCGGCATAGCCCGCCAGGTAACCCAGGTCGGCCGGGTCCCACAGCGCGAACTCCTCGACCGTGCCGTTCTGCACGTACTCGCGCATCTGGTTGGGGGTGCCCAGCCCCGTCAGGGCGACCTCGCCCTTGTAATCGGAACCGCTGAGGTAGCGCGCCGCCGCGGCCAGGCCCACGGTCGTCGGTGAGACGACCCCGGCCAGGTCCGGGTGGGTCTGCAGCAGGGCCTGCATCTCGTTGAAGGACTTCTGGTCGTCGTCGTTGCCGTAGACGGTGTCGACCACCTCGATGTCGGAGTACTCGTCCTTGGCGAGCTCCTTCTCCATCATCTCCAGCCAGGTGTTCTGGTTGGTGGCGTTGGGGGTGGCCGAAAGGAAGGCGATCTCGCCCTCGCCATCGATCTGCTCGGCGACCATCTCGACCTGGGTCTTGGCGATGTCCTCGGCCGTGGCCTGGTTGATGAACAGGTCCCGGCAGTCGGCCTTGGTGTCGGAGTCGTAGGTGACCACCACGCTGCCGGCCTGGCGCGCCTGGTTCAGGGCGCCGCAGACCGCATTGGGGTCGTTGGCGGCGATGACGATGACCTCGCTGCCCTGCTGGCTGAGCGTGTTGATGTAGCTGACCTGGGAGGATGCGGTCGCCTCGGAGGGGCCGACCTCCTTGTAGTCGCCCTTCAGCTCCTTGACGGCCTTCTCGCCGCCGCTGTTGGCCACCTGGTGGTAGGGGTTGTTCAGCTGTTTGGGCAGGTAGCTGATCGCCATGCCCTCGGGGATCTCGGCGCCGGGGTCGGCCTCGGCATCGGAGCCGCCCGAGCCGGAGCCCGAGCCGCCGCCGTCGCCGCGGGTGGTACCGCCGCAGGCCGAGGTCGCCAGCATGATGCCGGCCAGGGCCGCGGCGGTGACGCCGTAGCGGACGCGTTTTCTCATCATCGTTCTCTCTTTCCTGCGCGGGGGATGCGGGGATGGGGGCCGGGGAGCAAGGGAGCAAGGGAGCAGGGGGCAGGGGGGCAGGGGGTGCGGCGGCCGCTATGGCGGCGGAGTCCGGCGGGGTTGGCCTGACCGGCGGGAGCGGTGCTCGCGGATGCGGGCCAGGGTGTTGGGCAGCACCACCGACACCACCAGCAGCAGGCCGGTGATGATGTTGAGCACGTCGGAGGACACATCGGCCAGCCGCAGCGCGTTGCGGATGGTGCCCAGCAGCAGCACGCCCGCCAGCACCCCGGGCAGTGCGCCCCGGCCACCGAAGATCGACACCCCGCCCAGCAGCACCGCGGCCACCACCGACAGTTCCAGGCCGAAGGCGTTGTCGGCGCGGGCGCTGCCGTACTGCAGCGTCCAGAACACGCCGGCGCCCGCCGCGACCGTCCCCGAAGCAACGAACAGCCACAGCTTGGTCCAGCGCACCGAGATCCCGGAGAACCGGGTCGCCTCGTCGTTGTTGCCGATGGCATACAGCGACCGGCCCACCGGGGTGGCGTGCAGCAGCACGCCGAACACCACCGCCAGCACCGCGATCAGCAGCGCGATCCACGGCAGATCCAGACCCGGCATCCGCGCGGTCGCCCCACCGGTCCAGGTAAAGGGGAAGTCGGCCACGGCCCGGTCGCCCAGGACCACATAGGCCAGGCCCCGGTACATCGCCATCGTCCCGATGGTCACCGCCAGCGACGGCAGCCCCGCCACCGTCACCAGCAGCCCGTTGAGGGCGCCCAGCACCGCGCCGAGCAGTATGCACAGCGGCACGATGCTCTCCAGCGGCAGGCCCATGACCCACAGCTGGCCCATGACGGCGCTGGTCAGCCCAAGTGTGCTGGCCACGCTCAGGTCGATCTCGCCGGTGATGATGACCAGGGTCATCGGCAGCGCGATCAGCGCGATGCAGGCGATGTCCAGGATCAGAAAGCCGGCGTTGCGGCCGCTGGCGAACCCTTCGACCAGCAGCGAGGCCGCCAGCACCGATACGGCCAGCGCGCCGATGATCGAGGTCTCGCGGGTGCGCAGCAGCGAGCCCAGTGCCGAGGGCGCCTTGGGGCGCGCGGCGGGCTGCTGCTCGGGCGCCGGGGCACCGGGCGCGGCGCTCTTGCCGGGCGTATCGACGTCAGGCCCCACGGGAACCACCTCCTCGGAGCCGGCGCGCTGTGCGCAGCGCCAGCACCCGGTCCAGTCCGATCGATACGAGGATCAGCAGGCCCACGACCGCCTGCTGCCAGAAGGAATCGACGCGCAGCATCGGCAGCGCCGCGTCGATGGTCGACAGCAGCAGCGCGCCCAGCGCCGCGCCGTAGACCGTGCCGCTGCCGCCGAAGATCGCCACGCCGCCGACAACGGCGGCCGCCACGACCTCCAGCTCCATGCCGGTGCCCACGGTGGCGTCCAGGGTGCCGAAGCGCGAGGCGTAGAGGACCCCGGCCAGGCCGGCCAGGGCCCCGTTGACCACGAACGGCGCGAAGACCCGCCGGTCCACCGGGATGCCGACCAGGCGCGCCGCCGCCGGTTGCGAACCGACCGCATACAGCTCGCGCCCGCTGCGGTAGTTGCGCAGGTACCAGCCCGCCGCCAGCACCACCGCCAGGGCGATCACAGCGGGCAGCGGCACGCCGAGCAGCGTGGTCCGGGCCAGGCCCAGGAAACCGTCGGGCATGTCGGCGGCGTTGATCTGGCGGCCGGAGGCCCACCAGTAGTCGATGCCGCGGAACATGTACAGCGTGCCCAGCGTGACCACCAGCGCCGGCACGCGCGCCGCGGCCACCAGAACCCCGTTGACCGCGCCGCACACCGTGCCCACCAGCACGCCGGCCAGTACCACGACCGGCGTGGGCAGCCCGGGGAAGGACACGAACAGTGTGCCGACCGCGAATGCCGAAAGGCCCATGACCGAGCCGACCGACAGGTCGACGTTGCGGGTGATCAGCACCAGTGACTGGCCCACGGCCAGGATCGCCAGCAGGGTGGCGCCCAGCAGCAGGTCGCGCACGCTCTGCCCGGACAGGAAACCCGGGCTGGCCAACGCGGTCACGGCGACCAGCAGCACCAGCGCCAGCAGGATGCCCAGCTCGCGCACCTGGCGGATGCGCCGGCCGGTGCGGGCGCCGTTGGCGCCGGTGCCACCGCCGCCGGGCCCGCCGTGTTGGTCGCCCGCAGCAGGACCGTCCGGGCCGGCTGCCGTGGGCGCGGCCGTCTGCGCGGCGGCGCCTGCGCCCGGTTGGGGGTCCGGGCCCGCGGCCGCGGATCCGTTGTTGTCCGCTCCGTTCACGCCGCCGTTCCCTTCTCGCCCGTCGCCGCGTACATGACCGACTCCTCGGTGGCGTCGCCGCGGGCGATTTCGGCGGTGATACGGCCCTCGTGCATGACCAGGACGCGGTCGGCCATCCCGAGCACCTCCGGCAGTTCGCTGGAGACCATCAGCACGGCGATGCCCTGTCCGGCCAATTCCGACAGCAGCTTGTGGACCTCGGCCTTGGTGCCGACGTCGATACCGCGGGTGGGCTCGTCCACGATGAGCACCCGCGGTTCGGTGGCGAGCCATTTGGCCAGCACCACCTTCTGCTGGTTGCCGCCCGAAAGGGTGGTGACGGCGTCGGAGAGCCGCCCGGACTTCAGCTGCAGCCGTTCGGCCCACACGGCCGCCGCGCGCTCCTCGTCGCGCCGGCGCAGCAGGCCCAGCCTGCTCAACGACCAGCGCCGGGTCAGCGTGGCGTTGCGTTCGATGGACATCTCCATCACCAGGCCCTGCTGGCGGCGGTCCTCGGGGACCAGCGCGACTCCGGCGCCCATCGCCGCCGCGGGGCGGCCGCCCGGCAGCCGCTTGCCGGCCACGCGCACGGCGCCGGTGTCGTAGCGGTCGACACCGAAGACGGCGCGTACGACTTCGCTGCGCCCGGCACCGACCAGCCCGGCCAGCGCGACGATCTCGCCGGCGCGCACCGAGAAGCCCACATCGGCGAACACGCCGGCGCGGCCGAGCCCGTCGACCTCCAGCACGGTCTCGCCGGCGGCCACGTCCTGCTTGGGGAACAGGGCGGCGACCTCGCGGCCGACCATTTGGCGCACGACCGCGTCAACGGTCGTTTCGGCCACCGGATCGGTGCCGATGTAGCAGCCGTCGCGCATCACGGTGACGCGGTCGCACAGCGCGAACACCTCGTCGAAGCGGTGCGAGATGAACAGCACCGCGGCGCCGTTGTCGCGCAGCGAGCGCGCCACCGCGAACAGCCGCTCGACCTCGACGCCCGACAGTGCCGCGGTCGGCTCGTCCATCACCAGCACCCGGGCGTCGAACGACATCGCCTTGGCGATCTCGACGAGCTGCTGGTCGGCGATTGACATGCCGCGGGCGGGGCGGTCGGGGTCGATGTGCACGCCCAGGCGCTCGAACAGGCGCTCGGCGGCCTCGCGCATGGCCCGCCGGTCGATGCGGCGTCCGCGCGCCAGCGGCTGGCGGCCCATGAAGATGTTCTCCGCGACCGAGAGGTCGGGAAAAAGAGTGGGTTCCTGGTAGATGACCGCGACCCCGGCGCGCTGGGCGTCGGCCGGTGCGCCGAACACGGTCGGCTCGCCCAGGACTTCGACGTGCCCGGTATCCGGGTGGTGCACCCCGGCGATCGTCTTCACCAGGGTTGACTTGCCCGCCCCGTTCTCGCCGCAGAGTGCGTGGATCTCGCCCGCACACAGCTCCAGGGAGACGTCCTGGAGGGCGTGCACGGTCCCGAAGGACTTCGACACGCCGACCAGCGACAGGAGCGGAGGAGCCGGTGGTGGGTGATGGGCCACGGCGTCCTCCTTCGAAATCGAGCGCCGCTGGGCGGCGCGTTGAAAAACGATTCAATGAAGCTGGACGTTAAGTGGGTCACAGCGTGTGTGTCAAGGGGGTTGCCGCCGGATTGCCGCTGCGAGGCGGGCGTGCTGGCTGACGTGCCGGATGTGGTTATCCTCCGGCAGCGGTGGACTCGGGAGCGTAGTGTGCGGCATAGTCATTGACACGATTTAATAAACCTGTGAGCATGAGCGGCCACGAGCCGCACGAGCACCTCGGAGAAGCAGAGTTGTCCCCGACCGAAGGCACCAGGCGCCCCGTCGGCATCAATGACGTGGCCGCGCGAGCCGGGGTCTCACCCGGTACCGTCTCCAACGTCCTGAACCGCCCCGAACGCGTCGCGGAATCCACCCGGCGCCGCGTCGAACGGGCCGTCCAGGAGCTCGACTACGTGCGCAACTCCTCGGGGCGCAGCCTGCGCGCCGGACGCAGCGACTCGGTCGGCCTGATCGTCCTCGACGTCACCAACCCGTTCTTCGCCGAGGTCGCCCGCGGCGTCGAGGACACCGCCGGCGAAGAAGGGCTGGCCGTGGTGCTGCTCAACTCCGCCGAGCAGACGCTGCGCCAGAGCCGCTCGATCCGGCTGCTGGCCGAGCAGCGCGCCGCCGGCGCGGTCATCATGCCCGTCGACGGCGACACAGCCGACCTGCTGTGGCTGCGCAAGCAAGGGGTTCCCGGCGTGCTGCTGGACCGCGGCGACGTCACCGACGACACCGCCTGCAGCGTCTCCGTGGACAACCACGCCGGCGGGATGGCGGCGGGCCGGCACCTGATCAACCTCGGCCACGAGCGGATCTCCTACCTCAGCGGTCCGGCCGACCTGGAGCAGTGCCGCACCCGCCTGGAAGGCCTGCGCGCGGCCGTCACCGCGGCCGGCGCCGACCCCGACGACGTGGTGCGCGTCATCCACACGCCCCAGCTCAACGCGGAGTCGGGCGAGAAGGCGGTCGAGGAGGTGCTGGCGGGCGGCCCCAAGCGCCGCCCCCAAGCGGTGTTCTGCACCAACGACCAGCTGGCCGTGGGCGTGCTCAAAGGCCTGGGCGAACGCGGTCTCAGCGCACCGGCCGACCTGTCGGTCGTCGGCTACGACGACGTCAACCTGGCCGCACTCGTCCACCCCGGCCTGACCACCGTCGCCCAGCCCAAGTACGAACTCGGCCGCGCCGCCATGGACCTGCTCCTGTCGGAGCTGAACGACCCCGAGCACCGCCACCAACGGCTCCGGTTCGCCCCGGAGCTGGTGGTACGCGGCTCCACGGCGGCCTACCGCTGATGCCTGCCGGGCGGGGCGCCGCTCGGGCCTGCGGGAGGCGGGGCCGCTTCCGGCCCGAAGAGGCACTGCGCTCCCCGGCCGGAGAAACGCCGCTTGCGATCACCCGCCGGACCCCGCCGGAGGAGGCAGCGGGTCAGCGGTCCGGGCGGTCCGGCCCTGTCAGCCGCCGGCCGAGGGCGTGCAGCCTGCGCCGCGCCTCGCGGTCGTACGCCTGGCGGTGCGCTCGCGTTTCCCGCCTGCCGTCGAAGTACCGCCCCGTTCCTCCCGCGGTGCCGTTCGGGCCGACGAGGGCGATGACCGCTTGGGCCCCGGTGTCGGCCGAGCCGGCCGGTCTGATTCCGGCCGCACGCACCATCGTGGTGTCCAGGTGGGTTCCGGGGTGGAGGCAGTCGGCGGTGATGCCCGCCCCCGCGTAGTCCTCGGCCAGGTCGAGGGTCAGCATCACCTGGGCAAGCTTGCTCTGCCCGTAGGCGCGGTAGCCGCTGTATCCGCGCTCCAGCTGCACGTCGTCGAAGTCGATGGGATTCTGGGCGGCGGAGACGACGTTCACCACCCGCGAAGGCGCCAGCGCCCCGAGCTGCGGAAGCAGCAGGTAGGTCAGCAGGAAGTGCGCCAGGTAGTTGGTGGCGAAATGGCGCTCGAACCCGTCGGCGCTCTCGCGGCGCGGACCGCTGGGTTTGGAGATGCCCGCATTGTTGACCAGCGCGTCGAGCTGCGGGTGCTCGGCCTGCACCGCCCGAGCCAGTCTGCGGACATCGGCAAGCGAGTCGAAGTCGGCCCCGAAGAACGCCGCCGAGCCGCCGGCGCGCTCGATACGGTCGACCACCGCCTTTCCGCGTTCGGCGTCCCGGCCGTGTACAAGCAGGCGGACGCCCGGTGCCGCGAGTCCCTCGGCGACCCGGCGGCCGACTCCATCGGTCGAACCGGTCACGAGAATGGTGCGATCCATGGGCATGATGGCCACTCCAACTCGGTCGTGGTAAAACGTAGGGGGACTACGGTTAATATACGTAGGGTTCCTACGTTTAGTAAAGGGTGTCGACGGCCATGCAGCACGGTCCTGCGCCGAAGCCGGCGCGCCGGCCGCGCGCCGATGGCGAACGCAACCGGGCGCGTTTGGTCGCCGCGGCGAAGCGGGCAATCGCCGAGCAGGGTGCGGGCGTCAGCCTGGAGCGGGTCGCGCGCGAGGCCGGTGTCAGCATCGCCACGCTCTACCGGCACTTCCCGGTACGCGACGCGCTGATCGAGGCGGTCTACCGCCAGGAGACCGACTCGCTCGTCGACGCGGCCGCGCAACTGGCGGAGGAACGCGAAGCCGTGGCGGCGCTGCGCGAGTGGCTGCTGCTGTTCGTGGACTTCCTCGACACCAAGCAGGGCATGTCGGAGGTCCTCAATACGCTCATCGGTGGAACGGACGCGCTCTACGACGACTCCGCGGCCCGCCTCGCATCCGCCGTCGGCGCTCTGTTCGCCCGGGCGGCCGAAACCGGCGCGCTGCGCTCCGACATCGAGCCGCTCGACCTGCTCCGCGCACTCGGCGGCGTGGCGAACGTCAATCCCGATGAGAACTGGAAGCGGGCGGCCACTCGAATGGTCGACCTCCTGATCAACGGCCTGCGGGACAGCGGCTGAGACGGCTGTGCCGCAGCTTCGGGGGCGCCCGCGGCCCCTGGCCACCGCGGAGCCGGCCGCCGCTCTGCTGCGGCCCTCTCGGTCCCACTGGATTTACTAAAGTCCCTAGTGGGATATCGGCGTCGTAACTGCGGCGAACCTCTTCTTCGGCTGTCTTGTGTCGATTCGGCCGTAAGGGGCGCGAAGCAGGCACGAAATCGGGCATTGCAGATACGTGTGTCCATTGTCCGCAGAATGGCTTCCGGGCGTATCTTTTTGGCGTGTTCTCCTGAACCCCCTGTTGCGATCGGTTCCCTTTGCTAGGCTCGCCGTTGAATCGGTAGATCAATTACGGATCCATCGAAAATAAGGCCTACTTAGTGCGAATATTCCGACTGCTTCATGGCCTGTCCTGTTCAGGTGCGGGGTACCGTCGCGACTGCTCCGTCGCTGGTTCGGGCGCCGCGGGAAATTCCTGGGCAAGGCCGGTCCGGAAGTGCTGCAATGCACTGCCGCAAGGCACGCGGGCGCCTCGCCGGCCCTCAGCGGCGGCGGCGCATTTCCGGTGCTGTTCAAGGGGCTGACATCCCTGTTTCCCCCACTGATTCGAGGAGGCGTGTTGTGGCGCAGGCGCCCTCACCGCCAGGCCGCGAAGGCCGGCCATCGGCCATGACCCCCGACGACGACCAACCCGCCCGCGCAGGGCGCTTCCGGCGGCTGCTGCGCCGCCTGGGACTGGGCCGCAGATCCGCACCGGGCGGCAACCCGGCACCGGCCGGGCACCGGGCCCAGCCGCCGTCCCCGCCCGCGGCGCTGCCGCCCGCACCCGGCAACGGGCCGCCTCCCGCGGCCGCACGCCAGTGGCCGGCCGCTCCGCAGGCCAATGCCCAGCCCAACGGCCACGCCCGGGCCCACCCCCAGCCCGGCCCCCAACCGCACCCCCAGCCCGGACCTGCGCACCCCGCAGGGGGCTACGCAGGACCAGGACCAGGACCAGGAGCCGGCCTTCCGGCCAACGGCCGCCACGCGCCGGGCGCCGCCCCGCCGCGCGATCCCGCACCCGACCCCGGCTTGCTCACCGAGGCCCTCGCCGGACTGGCGATGCGCGACCTGACCATGGTCGAGTCGCTGCTCGACATCGTCGGCAGCCTGGAGGACTCCACCGAAGACCCCGACCTGCTGGCCAAGCTGTTCGAGATCGACAACCTGGCCACGCGGATGCGGCGCAACGGCGAGAACCTGCTGGTGCTGGCCGACCAGGAGAGCGACGACTCCGGCGTTGAACCGGTCGCGCTGCTCGACGTCGCCCGCGCCGCCACCTCTGAAATCCGCAACTACAGCCGCGTGCAGATCGGCCGGCTGGCGGACAGGTTCGTCGCAGGCGAAGCCGCCGACGACATCAGCCACCTGCTGGCCGAGCTGATGGACAACGCCACCAACCACTCGCCCGACCACGCGCAGGTCGTCATCAGCGCCCAGGCCAGGCCCGACGGCGGGGTCCTGATCGTGGTCGAGGACGAGGGCATCGGCATTCCCCAGGACCAGCTCTCCGATATCAACACGCGCCTGGCGGGCACTCCGGTGCTGGACAAGCGCGTGATGCGGCACATGGGGCTCTACGTCGCCAGCCGGATCGCCCACCGCCACGGGCTGCGGGTGCAGCTGGAGCCCCGGGCGTTCCGCGGCGTCAACGCCTACACGGTCGTGCCCGCCGCGCTGCTGAGCACCACCGGCCCGCGACCGCAGCCGGGCGCGGGAGCGGTGCCCGATGCCGGCGGTGCCACCGGGCCACTGGGCCGGGTGGGGGAGCCGGCGATGGCGGCCGCGGCACCGCAGCCCTCCGGCGGCGGTGCGCGCCAGCCCGGCGCCGACCACGGCGGCCCCGCAG
>NZ_BAAGYZ010000057.1:0-582 GCF_054778995.1 Streptomonospora sediminis | reverse complement strand
CGCGGCCCGCGCCGGCAGCCAGGTCGGCGCCGCGCGCCCCGCGCATGCCCTTTGTGCTGCTGGTACTGGGCCTGCTCGGCGGCGCCCTGATCAGCCTGCTGGCGCTGCGCACCGTGCTCGTTGCCGACGCGTTCACCATCACCGAGCTCCAGCAGGGCAACGAGCGGCTCGCCCACCAAGAGGAAGGGCTGCGCGAGGAGGTCATGCGGCTGGAGTCCTCCGAGCGCATCGCCGAGGAAGCCGAGGCGATGGGCATGCAGCCGGGCGAGGCCCCGCTGTTCCTCGACCTCGACCAGCGCCGCGCCACCGGCGACGAAGGCGGCGCTCCGTCCGGGCTGCCCGGCACCGGAGCCCAGCCCGAGGCGGGCGCCAGATGAGGCCGCTTTACCGGCGCAGCGGCCCCGCGCCATTGCCGCACCCGGCCGCCACCACCGCGGGGAGCAGCCGTTGAGCTCCTCCCGCGACGGCCGTTCCCGCGATCCCCGCCGTCCCGGCGCCGCGCAGCGGCCCGGCCGCGGACCCGCCCCCCGCGACCGCCAGGGCGCCCAGCGCGGTTCCGAGGGCCGGCGCCCCGCGCGCGAG
>NZ_BAAGYZ010000056.1:0-7227 GCF_054778995.1 Streptomonospora sediminis | reverse complement strand
GAAGCACCTTTCGCATGTCCAGAGGGGTCTGCGGTCACGCCCGCCGTGAAAGCCCGAGGTTAAAGCTGAGATGGGCATTACTGCATGATCACCGCCGGCCGTAGCCCCGGAACCCGGTGCAGCGGCCGCGCGCACGCCTACCGGGCCGACCGCCGCCTTTGGTGCCGCGTTTTCGCAGACAAGTCCGTCGCCCGGCAGCGCACAAGGCGGCACAGCCGACCATTGCCGCCGCCCAGCCCAGCCCAGCTCCGCAACCGCTGCCTCCGCAACCGCAGCCTCCGCCCCATCCTCGGGCGGGGCTCAGTCTCCCGTTCCGGTGCCGAAGAAGCCCATCAGGTCGTCGAACAGGTCGGAGACGGAGCCGCCGCCGTCGGACCCGGCGCCTTGGCCGTCGCCGCCGTCCGAGCCGGAGCCCGCCGAACCCGAACCCGAACCGGAGCCGTCCGGATCGCCATCGCCATCGCCGGTGCCGCCGCCCTCGGTGCCGCTGTTGCCGTCGCCGTTGTCCCGCGTACCGTCCTGCGGATCCTCGGTGTCCAGCGAGCCGGTTCCTGCGGGGTCGCTGCCGGCTTCGGCTTCGGGCAGCGCGGTCGAGGCGCCGGCCGCACCTTGGCCGGCAGGGCCGCCGGCCTCCGGGGCCTCCTGCGGGCGGACGGTGGCGTCCGCCGGCGGCTGCGGGTGTACCTGTGTGCCGGCATCCCCGGGCTGCTGCCCGTCGCCGGCGGCTCCGCCGGGACGTTCGGATACCGCTCCGGGGGCGCCCTCGATGGACGGAGCCGCCGTGGGCGGCTGCAGCGCGCCCGTGTCGGTGACCGTGTCGCCGGTCAGCATGCGTACGCCGGCCACCGCGCCCCACAGGCAGGCCACGACGGCCGCGGCGGCGAGCAGTGCGGTGATCGGGGTCGGCCACCGGGCACCTAACCCGGATCCGGCCGCGGACCTCTCCGGGCCTGCTCCGGTCCCGTTGCGGTCCCGCCCGTTCGGTCTGCCCCATCTGCCGGGTCTGACCCACCGGCTCCGTCTGCCCCGCCTGCCCGCGCGGCCGCCGCCGCCCGGATCACCCGCCGCATCGCCTCCCCCTGCGCCGGCTGCGGCGCCGGGACCGGGCCCGGCCACCGGCTCGGGGTCGGCGCGGGCGGGCACGTCGCGTGTTGTGACGCGGTCGGCGGGCAGGGCCGCCGTCTCTCCAGCGCCGCCGTCCCCCGCGTCGCTGTCAGCCGCCCCGGCTGCGGCGGTCTGCCCGGCGGCTTCGCACGGTCCGGCGCCCGGTGTGCGGTCGCGGTGCAGCGGGAATCCGTCCGCGCCCAGCGGAGCCAGCGCCTCGGCGGCCGCGCTGCGCTCGGCCGCGGCCTGCGCCGACGCGCAGTCGCCGAGTACCCGATCGCGCAGCGCGGGCGGCGGGCCCGGCGGTTCGAGGGCGCCCAGGACCATGCGTATGCAGTGCTCGGGTCCGCGGTCGCTCGCACCCTCCGGAACCAGGTCGTGCCTGGTCAGCAGCTCGGCGGAGTGCAGTACCGCGGTGCGGCACAGCTCTGCCGTCGTATCGGCGCCGAGACCGAGGATGGCTGCGATGCGTGGGGTGGACAGGCCGTGGCGCAGGTACAGCTCCAGCAGTTCGCGGTGGCTGGGCGGTAGCCGCAGCGATAACTGCACCACCGCCTGTTCCGCCTCGGCGGTGGCGAGCTGGGCGTAGGGCGAACGGGTGGCGAACCCGCGCCGGCGGGCGGCCGTGCGGGCGAGTGCGTACAGCCACGCGGCGAACTCCGCCTCGTCGCGGAGCGCGTCGATGCGGTGCGCGGCGGCCAGGAACGTCTCGTACAGTGCACCGGTGGCGCGGTCGGGCTCGGCCGCGGTGCCGCCGGGCCCCAGCAGCGACCAGCAGTACCGGTAGAGCTGGGGTGCGAACACGTCGTAGCACCGGTCGTAGCCGGTGCGGCGGCGCAGGTCGGCGGCCAGCTCGGTGTCCGGGGCCGCGCGGTGCCGCCCTGCCGGGGCGTGCGGCGAGCGCCCGGTTCTCCCGGGCGCCTTCGGTTGGTGTGCGGTTGTTCGTTGTGCGGACAGCGATGTCACGTTCCCTCCCAAAAGCGCGACATGCACCGGCCGACGCGCCCGTCTCGGGGCGATAGGCCGGAGTTGTCCGATAACGCTAGTGATCTAGGTGGAACGTTGTCCGGTACATAGAAAACATGCAGCTCGACGGTAAGGGTTTTGTTACCTCGAATTCAGTGCCGGGCTACTGGACGTGGCGAAGGGTGCCGCTGCGCTTACCTTCCGCCGTTTCGCCGCCCGCTCCGCTGCTCCGCCGGCCCGCCCGCCCCATCCGGTGCGGGCGGGCCGGCCCGCCGGTGCCGCCCTGATGCCGGCGGCGCTCACTCCCCGCCGCGGGAGGGCGTGCCGATGGCGACCATCCGCTCCACCGAGCGGCGCGCCCGGGCGGCGGTCTCGTCGTCGACGCGGATCTCGCCGTAGCCGTCGCGCACCGCCCCGAGCAGCTTGTCCGCGGTGATCATCTTCATGTAGTGGCACTCCGCCCGCGGGTTGACCGGCTCGAACTCCGCAACGGGGTTGGCGGAGCGCAACTGGTGCAGCATGCCGGTCTCGGTGGCGACGAGGACCTTGCTCGCCGAGGACTGCTCCGCTGCGCGGAGCATGCCGCCGGTGGAGAGCACCTTGACGCGCTCCTCGGGCACGGTACCCGCGCCCACCAGGTACAGCGCTGAGGTGGCGCACCCGCATTCGGGGTGCACGTACAGCTCGGCGTCGGGCTCGGCCGCGGCGCGCTCGCGCAGGGTGTGGCCGTCGATTCCGGCGTGCACGTGGCACTCGCCCATCCACACGTGGATGTTCTCGCGGCCGGTGACCCGCTTGACGTGCGCACCGAGGAACTGGTCGGGCAGGAACAGGATCTCCTGGCCCTCGGGAATGGAGCGGATGACGTCGGCCGCGTTGGAGGAGGTGCAGCAGATGTCGGACTCGGCCTTGACCGCGGCGCTGGTGTTGACGTAGGCGACCACGGCGGCGCCGGGGTGCTCGGCGCGCCAGGCGCGCACGTCCTCGGCGGTGATGGTGTCTGCCAGGGAGCAGCCCGCCGCGGGTTCGGGCAGCAGGACCGTCTTGTCCGGGGCGAGGATCTTGGCGGTTTCGGCCATGAAGTGGACGCCGCAGAAGACGATCGTGCTCGCGTCGATCTCGGCGGCCAGGCGCGAGAGCGCGAGCGAGTCGCCGGTGTGGTCGGCCACGTCCTGGATCTCGGGACGCTGGTAGTTGTGCGCGAGGATGACCGCGTCGCGCTCCTCGGCCAGCCGACGGACCTCCGCGGCCCATTCCGGCCCGGTCGTCGTGTCCGCTGCGGCGGTGACGGTTTCCATGTCCGTGCTCTTCCTACGAGGGGGAGGTCCGGTGATCCGGTCTCCAGGGATCGCCATCTCTCGTTTCGGCTGCGGCGATGTGCCCGCATCCAGTTTTTGTCTTGTAGGCAAAAACTCATAACACTCTAACATGGGGGGTCATGGCGGGGACAGGGGCAGTCAGCGCGGGCAAAGCGGTACGGCACGGCGCAGCGCCGGCGGACCGGGCCGGTTTCCGGCCCATCCGCCGGCCCGCCGACCGGACCCGGATCCGGGAAGCGTTGCAGGTCGCCGGCCGCCTCGCCGACCGGGGTACGGACCGGGCCGCGGGGCGCCCCGCGGCCCGCGGCATGGCCGAGGGGGCACACAAGTGAACACGAGCGAGTCCGGACCCCGCAGTGTTGCGGAGAACACTGCGGGGACCACTGCGGAGACCTCCGGGGAGGGCACCGCGGGAACCGCCGAGCAGCGCCGGCCGGCACCCCCCGCATCCGCCGCAGCTTCGGCCGCTCCGGCGCCCCCCGGCGGCGCACCCGCCGGCCACGAGGTGCTCGCCGTCGTCTTCCAGATCCGCTCCGACCAGCTCAGCGTGCTGCTGTGGCGGCGGGCGCGCCCGCCCTACCGCGAGCACTGGGCACTGCCGGGCGGCCGGCTGGGCGGAGCCGAGGGCCTGGACACCTCCATCCGCCGCCAGCTGGCCCAGAAGGTCGACGTCCGCGACCTCACCCACCTGGAGCAGCTGGAGACCTGCGGCGACCCCGGCCGCCATCCCCAGGGCCGCATCCTGGCCACCGCCTACCTCGGCCTGGTACCCGCCGACATCGACCCCGTGGTGCCCGCCGACACCAGCTGGCACCACGCAGGCGACCTGCCGCCGATGGGCTTCGACCACGCCGACATCGTGCACTTGGGACGCAGGCGGCTGCGCGCCAAGCTCTCCTACACCAACGTCGGCTTCGCCTTGGCGCCGCCGGAGTTCACCGTCTCGGAGCTGTCGCGCTATTACCGCGCCGCGCTCGGCCACGATGTCGCCGCCACCAACCTGCGCCGCGTACTGCTGCGCCGCGGCCAGATCGAGGAGACCGGCAGCTCCGTGCCCTCGGGCCGCTCGGGCGGCCGCCCGGCGGCGCTGTTCCGCTTCCGCACCCGCCGCCTGGAGATCACCGACGCGTTCGCCGTGCTGCGCCCGCCCTCGGGCGGCTGAGGCCGATTGCGGACGCGTTTTCCTACTAGGCGCCGACCTGCCCGGGTGCCGCCACCGAGCCGTGTTAACGTCCCATTCGTGAAGATTCGCAGTGTGGTCCTCGACGTCGGCGAAACCCTCATCGACGAGACCCGCATCTTCGAGCGGTGGGCGCACCGCCTGGGGGTGCCGCGGCTGGCCTTCTTCGGCCTCATGGGCGCCGTGCTCGCCGAAGGCCGCCCGCTGACCGATGCGTTCCGGTTGGTCAAACCCGGCTTCGAGCTCGACGCCGAATCCGCCGCCTGGCTGGCCGAGGAACCCGAGTCGCTCCGGGAGAACTTCGACGCCGGCGACCTCTACGCGGATGTGCGCCCCGCTCTTGCCGAACTGCAGGCGATGGGCGTGAGCGTGGTCATCGCCGGCAACCAGCCCTCAGCCGCCGGCGCCTCGCTGGCCGCCATGGACCTGCCCGCCGACCAGATCCACGTCTCCGACGACTGGGGTGTGGCCAAACCCGATCCCGCCTTCTTCGACCGGGTGGTTTCGGTCACCGGCAACACTCCCGCCGAAATCCTCTACGTCGGCGACCGCCTCGACAACGACGTGCTGCCCGCCAAACAGGCCGGGATGCGCGCCGCGCTGCTGCGCCGCGGCATGCTCGGCTACCTGCACGCCGGGCGCGCCGCGGCCGACCGGGCCGACACCGTGCTCGACGGCCTGGACGGGCTGCCGGCCTGGGTCGGCGCCCAAACCGGCTGAGTGCCGAACGGGTGCCGGCTCCGGCTCCGGCCCTGATTCCGGCCGCGGCCCCGCCGGTCCCTGCCCTGTTTGACCTGATTCAGGCCGGGTAAACGCAAGCGAATGACGCATCGGCGTGCCACGCCCCGAGGAGAGACACCACCGAGGACATGATCACCTTCGAGGGCGTAAGCAAGCGCTACCCCGATGGCACAGTCGCCGTCGACGACCTCCACCTCACGGTGCCCACCGGCCACACCACGGTGCTGGTCGGCTCCTCGGGCAGCGGCAAGACCACCGCGCTGCGGATGATCAACCGCATGGTCGAGCCCACCGCCGGACGGGTGGCCATCGACGGCCAGGACGTCCGCGGGCAGGACCCGCCCGTCCTGCGCCGCTCCATCGGCTATGTCATCCAGCAGGCCGGGTTGTTCCCGCACCGCACGGTCGTCGACAACGTCGCCACCGTCCCCCTGCTGCTGGGCTGGCGCAAGCCGCGGGCCCGCGAGCGCGCCCGCGAGCTGATGGAGCTGGTGGGCCTGGCGCCCGAGCACGCCTCCCGCTACCCCCACCAGCTCTCCGGCGGCCAGCAGCAGCGCGTGGGCGTGGCCCGCGCGCTGGCGGCCGACCCGCCGGTCCTGCTGATGGACGAGCCGTTCAGCGCCGTCGACCCCGTGGTCCGCACCGGGCTGCAGGACGAGCTGCTGCGGCTGCAGGCCGAACTGCGCAAGACCGTGGTGTTCGTCACCCACGACATCGACGAGGCCGTCAAGGTCGGCGACAGCATCGCCGTGCTGCGGCCCGGCGGACGGCTCGCCCAGGTCGACCGCCCCGAACGGCTGCTGGCCGAACCCGCCGACGACTTCGTCGAGTCGTTCGTGGGTTACGACCGCGGTGTGCGCCGGCTGTCGTTCTTCCCGGCCCGCGACCTCCCGTTGCGCAGCGACGTCATTCTCGCCGCGGGCGAGACCGCGGCCGGGGCCCGCGAGGTGGCCCGTCGCACCGGCGAACCCTGGCTGCTGGCCGTCGATGCCGACCGCCGTCCGCTGGGCTGGGTGGCCGCCGAGACACTGGCCGCAACCGCCGACGGCGGCCGCGCAGTCGCCGATCTGGACCTGGTCGGCTACGGCCACGTGTTCACCGTGGCCACCGACTCCCTGCGGGCCGCGCTCGACGCCGCCGTGCTCTCGCCGGCCGGGCGCGCCGTGGGCGTCGCCGACGACGGCACCGCCCTGGGCGCCGTCGCCCAGACCGAGCTGGGCGCGGCCATCTGGGCCGTGGGCACCGGCGACGAGAACTCCGCTGCCGTGGCGGACGGCCGTGGCTGAGGCGGGGCAGCCCGTACCGGCGCTGCAGGCCGCCGCCGGCAACCCGCTGTGGGACTGGGCGATTGCAAGCTGGCAGTGGGGGCGGCAGAACCTCGACGACCCGGTCGGGCCGATGCTGGCCGAGCACGTGCTGCTGTCCTACGCGCCCGTGCTGATCGGACTGGTGCTCGCGGTCCCGCTGGGCGTGCTCAGTGTCCGCTACCGCGTCCTCTACCCGCCGGTACTCGGCGGGGTCAACGCCCTCTACGCCATCCCGTCCCTGGCGCTGTTCTTCCTGCTGCTGCCCTACACCGCGTTCAGCCCGTGGACCGCCATCATCCCGCTGGCGCTGTACACCCTGGCCATCCTGGTGCCCAACGTCGTCGACGGTTTGCACCAGGTGCCCGACCACGTGCGCCAAGCCGCCGTTGCAATGGGTTTCGGCCCGCTGCGCCGGCTGCTGCTGGTGGAGCTTCCGGTGGCCGTCCCGGTGATCATCGCGGGCCTGCGCGTGGCCGCGGTGGCCACCATCAGCATGGTCAGCGTCGCCTCCCTGGTGGGGCTGGGCGGCCTGGGCGGAATCATCCTCACCTACGGTTTCGCGCGCGACTTCGTCGCCCCGGTCGTGGTGGGCATCGTGCTGTCGGTGGCG
>NZ_BAAGYZ010000055.1:0-626 GCF_054778995.1 Streptomonospora sediminis | reverse complement strand
GAGTTGGTGGTGCGGGGCGGTTCCGGGATCACCGGGTTCCCCGAAAACCGCGGCTGGGACCTCGGCGCCCTGTTCAATGACGACCCGCAGAGCATCGGTACGACCTACCTCCGCCAGGGCGGGTTCCTGCACGAGGCCGCCGAGTTCGACTCCGCGTTCTTCGGGATCAGCCCGCGGGAGGCGGTGGCGATCGACCCGCAGCAGCGGCTGCTGCTGGAGGCGTCGTGGGAGGTGCTGGAGCGCGCCGGCATCGACCCGGTGGTACTGCGCGGCACGCCCACCGGCGTCTTCGTCGGCGGCACCCAGACCGGTTACGGCAGCGGCCCCGGCACGTACCCCGAAGAGATCGAGGGATACCTGCAGACCGGAAACGCCGGTTCCGTCATGTCGGGCCGGGTGGCTTACACGCTGGGGTTGGAGGGGCCGGCGGTCACGGTCGACACGGCCTGCTCGTCGTCGCTGGTCGGCATCCATTTGGCATGTGAGTCGCTGCGGCGCGGCGAAAGCACCCTCGCCCTCGCCGGCGGAGTCACGGTCATGGCGACACCGGAGCTGCTGATCGACTTCAGTCGGCAGCGGGGGTTGGCGCGTGATGGCCGGGTGAAGGCGTTCGCGGAGGGTGCCGA
>NZ_BAAGYZ010000054.1:0-1341 GCF_054778995.1 Streptomonospora sediminis | reverse complement strand
GAGTTGGTGGTGCGGGGCGGTTCCGGGATCACCGGGTTCCCCGAAAACCGCGGCTGGGACCTGGAGCACCTCTACCACCCGGATCCCGACCACCCCGGGACCAGCTACACGCGCCACGGCGGCTTCCTGAAGGAGGCGGGCGAGTTCGACTCCGCGTTTTTCGGGATCAGCCCGCGGGAGGCGGTGGCGATCGACCCGCAGCAGCGGCTGCTGCTGGAGGCGTCGTGGGAGGTGCTGGAGCGCGCCGGGCTCGACCCGGCCTCCCTCCGCGGCACGCCCACCGGCGTCTTCGTCGGCGGTACACACACCGGCTACGGCGCCGAGTCGGAATCGGCCGACGCCGAGGGCTACCTGGTAACGGGCAACTCCGCCTCGGTCATGTCGGGCCGGGTGGCTTACACGCTGGGGTTGGAGGGGCCGGCGGTCACGGTCGACACGGCCTGCTCGTCGTCGCTGGTCGGCATCCATTTGGCATGTGAGTCGCTGCGGCGCGGCGAAAGCACCCTCGCCCTCGCCGGTGGAGTCACCGTGCTGCCCAACCCCGATCTCTACGTGCAGTTCAGTCGGCAGCGGGGGTTGGCGCGTGATGGCCGGGTGAAGGCGTTCGCGGAGGGTGCCGATGGGACGGTGTTCTCCGAGGGTGTGGGTGTGGTGCTGCTGGAGCGGTTGTCGGATGCGCGCGCCAACGGCCACCGGGTGCTGGGGGTGGTGCGGGGGTCGGCGGTGAACCAGGACGGTGCCAGCAACGGGCTCTCGGCGCCCAACGGGCCGTCGCAGGAGCGGGTGATCCGGCGGGCGCTGGCCGATGCGGGGCTCGCGCCCACCGACATCGACGCGGTCGAGGCCCACGGCACCGGAACCGCCCTCGGCGACCCCATCGAAGCCCACGCACTGCTTGAGGTCTACGGGGAGCGGTCCGCGGAGTCCCCGCTGTGGCTGGGGACCGTGAAGTCCAACATCGGCCACACCCAGTGCGCATCGGGTGTTGCGGGTGTGATCAAGATGGTGATGGCGGCGCAGGAGGGGTTCCTGCCGCCCACCCTGCACGCCGATACCCCCTCCGGTCATGTCGACTGGGACCAGGGCCAGGTGCGGCTGCTCGATTCGGGCCGCGAATGGCCCGAACCGGGCGACCGCCCGCGCCGGGCCGGGGTGTCGTCGTTCGGGATCAGCGGCACCAACGCCCACCTCATCATCGAACAAGCGCCCGGCACGGCCGATGAACCCGGGGCGGACGAGCCCGGCAGAACCGGTGGAGCCACCGAGCCCCAACCCGGTTCCGAGCCGGATGCGGGGGTGTTGCCGGTGGTGCCGGTCCCGATCTCCGCGCGCACCCGCCCC
>NZ_BAAGYZ010000053.1:0-7106 GCF_054778995.1 Streptomonospora sediminis | reverse complement strand
TCAACCGCTGTGCGGGGCGTGTCGGCTGTTACCAACGTCCCGGGACATCACACCTAGGCCGTTAAGCAATGCGCTGACCGGCACGACTTCGGTGTAGGTGCGGCGGTGTGCGCACCCGCATGCGCGTCAGCGCGGGCGCCGGGGGCGTGCGGGGCATCCCCGATGCCTGCTGACCCGTCAACACTACCCAATGTGACCGTTCCGCAACACAGGGCTGCGGTTTTTCGGTAGCGTCTGTGGTTCCAGGTTGGGGGGACCATGGACCAGAAAAAGCAACCGACCATACGCAAGCAGCTCACCCGCATCGTGCTGGTCCCCAGCATCAGTTTCCTGGTGCTGTGGACGGTGATGGCCGCGGCCGAAACGTTCCAGGCAGGCTCGCTGCTCCTGTCGATCATCAACGGCCGCGACGGCATCGCGGCCTACGACCGCCTTGCCGACGACCTCCGCGCCGAGCGCCGGCTCACCCAGATCCACCTCGGCGACCCCGGCGACCAGCAGGCACGCGCGGCACTCGACGACCAGCGCGAGCACACCGATGCCGCGGCCCGCCGCGCCGCCGACTTCGCCTCGGTCGTGGGCGCAGGCCCCGGGCGCGAACCGCTGCCCGGCACCCGCGCCTTCGCGGCCGATAGCGACCGCCTGGCCGAACTGCGCGCGGATGTCGACCGCACCGCCGACGGCGGCGCCGACCGCACCATCACGCTCACCTCCTACAGCGACCTCATCGGCGAGACCTCCGAGACCATCGGTGCGCTGCTGCGCCCGCTGGAACGCGGCGCGAGCCTGCCCGAGGCCGCGCTGGCGCGCCGGCTGGCCACCGCGCACGAGGAGTTCGCCCAATCCGACGCGCTGCTCGCCGGCACCATCGCCGCCGGCGGGATGACCTACCAGGAGACCGCGCACTTCACCTACCTCACCGCTTCCTACCGCGACACCCTCGCCGACACCGCCAACGAACTCAGCGGTGCCACCCAGCGCCGCCACGACTCACTCGTCGCCTCCGGCCCTTGGACCACGGCCGAGCGGCTCAGCCGCTCCGTGGTCACCCGCCCGCCGCTGGCCGACGACACCACGTCCGGCGGGTCGGCCGCCTGGAACACCGAAATCGGCGTGACCGCCGACGAATGGAACAAGGCCGCCACAGCGGCCGAACCCGCCATGGCGAAACTGGTCGCCGGCCAGGTCGACCGGACCGTCGACACCGCCTGGGACTCGGCCGTGAACCGGCTGGCCGCCGGCGCCATCGGCAGCCTTATCTCGCTGGTGGCCGGAACCGCGGCCATCATCGCGGCGCTGCGCTCCTTGGGCCGGCTCACCGCGCGGCTGCGGCGGCTGCGCGACGACGCGCTCGCCCTGGCCGAAACCCGGCTGCCCGCCATGTCAACGCACGCCCGCGAAGGGCGGCGCGTCGACGTCACCGCCGAACTTCCGCGCCTCGACTACGGCGGCGACGAACTCGGCCAGGTCGCCGCCGCGTTCAACACCGCCCAGCGCACGGCCGCCAGCGCAGCCGTCAAAGAAGCCGAGATCCGGCGCGGCGCCAACCGGGTGTTCCTGGGTATCGCATACCGCAACCAGGCGCTGGTCCAGCGCCAGTTGAGTGTCCTGGACGAAATCGAGGCCGACGAGGAGGACCCCCGCGCGCTGCGCCGCCTGTTCAGCCTGGACCACCTGGCCACCCGCGCCCGCCGCTACGCCGACAACCTCATCATCCTCAGCGGCGCCGGCTCCGCCCGGCGTTGGCGCGAGTCCCTGCCGCTGGCCGACGTGTTGCGCGGCGCCATCACCGAGACCGAAGACTACGAGCGTGTCCGGTTGACCTCGGCCCCCCGCGCCCGGCTCAGCGGAGCCGCGGTTGCCGACATCGTGCACCTGCTCGCCGAGCTGATCGAGAACGCCACCCAGTTCTCCCCGAACACCAGCTCGGTCGACGTCAACTGCGGCAAGGTCAGCGGCGGCGTCGCCGTCGAGGTCGAAGACCGCGGTCTGGGGCTGACCGACGAGGGCTACACCGACGCCGCCCGCGTACTGGGCGAGCCGCCGGAGTTCGACGTCATGGCGCTGCCCGAGGAACCCCGCCTCGGGCTGTTCGTGGTGGCGCGCCTGGCGGCCCGCCACGGCGTGGCCGTTCGGCTGCGGCCCTCGCCCTACGGCGGCACCAGCGCCACCGCGGTCATCCCCGACACCCTGCTGGAGTGGGCGCCGGATCAGGCCCCGCCGCCGCCCGCACTGGTCGACAACCGTTCCGGCACCCGGACCCAGGACGGCGATCGCGATGGCCGGCGCTAGCGGCCCGGCCGGGGGCGGCCCAGGGCGGCTCGTGCGGCCCTTCGCCATCGGCATCGACGGAGCGCCCGCCACCGGCGGGCTAGACCTGCTCACCCGCGTCGTCGCGCGCCGCGATCCCGGCCCCGACCACCAGCTGCGCCCCGAACGCGAGTCGCTGCTGCGGCTGGCGACCACTCCGCAGACCGTCGCCGAGCTCGCCGCGCTGCTGGGGCTGCCGCTGAGCGTGGCAAAGCTGCTCATTGCCGACATGGTCGAGGCCGGCGACCTCGCCATGTGTACCGCCGCCCCCCAGCTCAGCAGCGATGACGTGCTGCAACTGCTGCTGGACGGACTGCGGGCCCTGTGATCTGCACCGCGGTCCGCACCGCGGTGCTGCTCCGACCGCCGAATCGCCGGGCGCAGGCAACGCATGCGGGGGAGGCCACCGGGCGCCGCCGACCGGATTGCTAGGTTGCGCTGATGAGCATCGAACGCATCGGTATCGTCGGTGGCGGAATCATCGGGCTCGCGCTGGCCAGGTGGATCACGCTGAACCGACCCGGCTCCCGCGTCACCGTCCTGGAGAAGGAAGATGCGGTCGGCCGCCACCAGACGGGCCACAACAGCGGGGTCGTGCACGCCGGGCTGTACTACCGGCCCGGTTCGCTCAAGGCACTGCTGTGCAGGCGCGGCACCACGCTGCTGCGCGACTACTGCGCCGAGCGCGCCCTGCCCTACGAGCAGGTCGGCAAGGTCCTGGTCGCCCGCGACGCGGCCGACGCCGCCCGCCTGGACGACATCGAGCGCCGCGCGGAGTCCAACGGGGTCCCCGGGGTCACCCGGCTGGGCCCCGACGGGCTGCGGGAAATCGAGCCGCATGTCAGTGGAGTGGCGGGGTTGCACTCGCCCACAACCGCCATCACCGACTTCATCGCGGTGGCCGAGGCCCTGGCCGACGACGTGCGCCGCGCCGGCGGCACCATCGTGCTGGGCGCACCTGTGATCGCGCTGCGCCAGGACACCGACACCGCCGAGGTGCTGACCGGCGACCCCCGGGGCGAGCGGGTGCGGCGCAGCTTCGACTCGGTGATCATCTGCGGCGGTCTGCACAGCGACCGCCTCGCCCGCATGGCGGGCGCCCCGGCGAACCCGCGCATCGTGCCCTTCCGCGGGCATTACCACGAACTCGCGCCCGGCCGCCAGCACCTGGTGCGCGGGCTCATCTACCCCGTCCCGGATCCGCAATACCCGTTCCTCGGCGTGCACCTGACCCGGCACGTGCACGGCGAGGTCATGGCCGGTCCCAACGCGATCCTGGCCACGGCCCGCGAAGGCTACCGGATGGGCGATGTGCTGCCCCGGGACCTCGCCGACACCGTTGCCTACCCCGGATTCTGGCGGCTCGCCCGCCGCCACTGGGCCATGGGGGCGCGGGAGATGGCGGTATCGGCTTCCACCGCGGTCTTCGCCCGCCAGGCCCGCCGGCTCGTCCCCGAGCTCACCAGTGCCGATCTGCGGCCGGCCCCGGCGGGTGTGCGCGCCCAGGCGCTCACCGCCAAGGGCGAGTTGCTGGACGACTTCGCGGTGGACACCCACGGCCGGGTGGCCTGCGTGCGCAACGCGCCCTCGCCGGCGGCGACGTCGTCGCTGGCCATCGCCGAACACCTGGGCGAGAAGGTGCTCTTCAACTGAGCGGGACGGGCACGGTGCCGGCCCCCGGGGTCGGCACCGTGCCCGCGGCCGGGCCGCGGCGGCGCTGGTCAGCAGGCCGAGGCCAGCAGGTCCTCCAGCGCCGCGACCTCTGCGGAATCGGCGCTGAGGTCCCACTCGTACTTCACGTTGATCCAGCTCTTGGCGTAGTCGCAGTGCACGGCGGTGCGCTCGGGCATCCACTCGGCGGGATCGTCGGCGCCCTTGGAGCTGTTGCTGGAGGCGCTGACGGCCCAGAGCTGCGGCGTCGACAGGTCGTTGGCGAAGCTTTCGCGCCGGGAGGTCGACCAGGTATCGGCGCCCGAATCCCAGGCCTCGGCGAGCGCGACCATGTGGTCGACGCTGACCTCGGAGGGGTCGGAGGTGCTGAAGTCGTCGTAAGGGCTGCTCCAGCTGCCGGATTCCGGGTAGCAGTCGGCGCCGACCTCGACACCGGTGCCGTCGCGGCGCAACACCATCTCGCGGGCGTTGCAGTTGCCTTCGACAGCCGACCAGTGCGGGAACAGGTCGCGGTCGTAGTCGGCGTCCGACCCGTCGGCCTCGACCGTGAGGTCCGCCAATTGAGACCGCGCCTCCGCCAGGCTGGGCGGCGCGGGCGGGTCGGCGGATGCGGGCGCGCAGGCGATGGACAGCAGGGTGGCGGCCAGGGCGGTTGTGGCCGCAGCGGCGATCGGCAGACGCACAAGTGCGGGCATCAGGTCTCCAAATGGCTGAGCGGGGGCGTTTGGGACACCATGAGGCTGACTCACCGGAGGCGAGCGGCGAAACACGCCGCATGTGAACAAACGCTTACTCCGGATGACCGGAACCCGGATCCCGGGCCCGCCGAGGGCGGCGGAAATCGGCGGGCGCCTGCTCGGCGCAGCGGATACGGTAGAAGAAGTCCACCCGCAAACCTTGCGGCAGCCCTGTGCCTTGCCGGCGCGGCGGCGCCGCCACCGACGGAAAGACGACCGTGACCGACATCATCGACGAACTCGAATGGCGCGGACTCCTCGCGCAGACCACCGACCTTGACGAACTCCGCAAGGCACTCGCCGATGGCCCGATCACCGTCTATTGCGGCTTCGACCCCACAGCGGGCAGCCTGCACGTCGGCCACCTCACCCAGATCCTCACCCTGGCCCGGTTCCAGCGGGCCGGGCACCGGCCTATCGCGCTCGTCGGCGGGGGTACCGGTCTCATCGGCGACCCCAAGCCCAACGCCGAGCGCACGCTGAATTCCGCGGACATCGTCGAGGGGTGGGTGGGCATCCTCGGCCGCCAACTGGCGGCGTTCCTGCGTTTCACCCCCGAGGACGGTGCGGCACAGGACACCGATGCGCTGATGGTCGACAACGGCGAGTGGCTGCGCTCGATGAGCGCCATCGACCTGCTGCGCGACGTCGGCAAGCACTTCAGCATCAACCAGATGCTCGCCCGCGAGACCGTCCGCAGCCGCCTCGACGGCGAGGGGATGAGCTACACCGAGTTCAGCTACGTGCTGCTGCAGTCCTACGACTACGTTGAGCTCTACCGCCGCCACGGCTGCACGCTGCAGATCGGCGGCAGCGACCAGTGGGGCAACATCACCGCGGGGCTCGACCTCATCCGCCGCGTCGACGGCAACGAGCCGCACGGGGCGGCCCACGGGCTGACCACGAACCTGCTGACCAAGAGCGACGGCAGCAAGTTCGGCAAGACCGAGTCCGGAACGGTGTGGCTCGACAGCGAGCTGACCAGCCCGTACGCCTTCTACCAGTTCTGGTTCAACGCCGACGACCGCGATGTGTTGCGGTACCTGCGAGTGTTCAGCTTCCGCAGCCGGGACGAGATCGACGACCTGCAGCGCCAGACCGAGGAACGCCCCGCGGCCCGCGCCGCCCAGCGCGCGCTGGCCGAGGAGCTGACCACGCTGGTACACGGCGCCGACGAGTGCAGCAAGGTCGTCGAAGCCAGCCGCGCCCTTTTCGGGCAGGGCGATCTCGCGGCCCTGGACTCGCGGACGCTGGGTGCCGCACTCGCCGAGGTCCCCACGGCCGAACCGGCGGGCTCGGCAGCGGACCTGCCTCCGCTGGTCGACCTGTTCGTCGGGTCGGGCCTGGTCACGAGCAAGTCGGCGGCCCGGCGCGCGATCCAGGAGGGCGGGGCCTATCTGAACAACACCAAGGTCACCGACGTCGATACCCGAGTGGGCGCGGGCGACCTGCTGCACGGCCGCTACCTGGTGCTGCGCAGGGGCAAGCGCAACGTCGGCGGGGTCGTCCTCGGCGTGGCATGAGCGCCGCGAGCCGAGGGCGGCGGCGGCCGAACGGGCGGGGCGGGGCCCATCTGCGCTCCGCCCCGCCCGTCTTTCCCGCACGCCGGTGCCGGGCCGGGCGATCATCTGCCCGGGACGGGGTGTTTAGCCCCGTCGGCCGGGGGGCAGGAACGTGGGTGCAACAACAGGACTTGACTCACCGCGCGGCCGCGCTGACCAGCCGATGGCCAGACCACGATCCGCGCAGGCACCCAGCCGGCTCCGTTCCGCCCTCCCGCGCTCCGGCCATATGCCGGCGACAATCCGGAGACCACCGAGCGATTTGACGGTTGCGTGCGCAGAACCTATCGTAGGCAGGTCGCTGCGGGTCGGCGAACGACCGCTAAGGCGTGCACACGGACCGCACTCGACAACCTCGGAGCACAAGGCGCGCTTGGATGCTGTGCCTGGTAAACTCTGCTGAACCGGATCGGCTTTATTGCCGGGCCGTATGAATGGACCACTTCTTCAACAGCCGCCAATTTGGCAGCCCGCTGAAAAGCTGGTAAATTCAAAACATAAGCGAAACCGCGGGGCAACGCAAAAGGCCTTTCGGTTTAGCCGGGAAAATGCCCGTCTCTTGGGAAGAGCTTGAGCGGGTCCGCCACCGGGCGGGCCGGAGCTTGTACCGGATGAACGGTTGCTTCTTGAGAACTCAACAGCGCGTGTTTATTCTTTGTGCCATGTTTGTTTTGGCCCCGAGGAACCACACCCTCCGGTTTTCCGGGGGAACCATGGTGGTTCCGGGGTTCCTTTGATGGGCCCGGAGTTCGCCCGCACGGCCATCGCCGGCCGGTGCGGGTTTTTGCCGGGCCGCGGTCAGGGTTGATCAGACCTTTAATGGAGA
>NZ_BAAGYZ010000052.1:0-3869 GCF_054778995.1 Streptomonospora sediminis | reverse complement strand
GTGCGCATGTGGCGCGGTGGGCGGCGCGCGAGGGCGCCGGCCACCTCCTGCTCATCAGCCGCCGCGGCAAGGCGGCGGCAGGCGCCGACCGGCTCGCGGCCGACCTGGAGGCACTGGGCGCCGAGGTCACCATCGCGGCCTGCGACGTCGCCGACCGCGACGCGCTCGCCGGTGTACTCGCCGCCGTCCCCGAACGCCACCCGCTGACCGCGGTGGTCCACGCCGCCGGGATCGCCGACGGCGGCCCGCTGGCCGACACCTCGCCGGCCGACCTTGCCGCGCAGACCGCCGCCAAGGTGGCCGGTGCCCGGCACTTGGACGAACTCACCGACGGCACCGACCTGGACGCGTTCGTGCTGTTCTCCTCGGTCGCCGCCGCATGGGGCAGCGCAGGCCAGGGCGGCTACGCCGCGGCGAACAGCCACCTCGACGCGCTCGCCGAACAGCGGCGCCACCGCGGACTCGCGGCCACCTCCGTGGCGTGGGGGCCGTGGGACGGCGACGGAATGGCCGCCGGCGCGGAGGCCCAGGAGCGGATGCGCCAACTCGGGTTGCCGGTGATGGCGCCGGAGGCGGCGGTCCGCGAACTGCACCGGGCCGTCGACTGCGGCGACACCGCGGTCGTGGTGGCCGACGTCGACTGGACGCGGTTCCAGCGGGTGTTCACGATGTCCCGGCCGAGCCCGCTGCTGGAGGGCATCCCGGCCGCCGCACCGGAACCGCAACCGGAGCCCGCCGGCAGCGGTACCGAGGGTCTGCGCAAGCGGCTGGCGTCCCTGCCCGACGCCGAGCACCCTCGGATGGTGCTGGATGCGGTGCGGTCGGCGGCGGCGGTCGTGCTCGGGCATCCGAGCCCGGCCGACGTGCCCGAGGACCAGCCGTTCAGCGATGCCGGCTTCGACTCGCTCACCGCGGTGGAACTGCGGGACCGGCTCGACCGGGAAACCGGGCTGTCCCTGCCCGCCACCCTGGTCTTCGACTACCCGACCCCGGCCGCACTGGCCGAGTTCGTCCGCGCCGAACTGGGCGTCGGCGGCACCTCCGTCGCACTGCTCGCCGAACTCGACCGGCTGGAGGAGTCGCTGACCGCCTCGGCTCCGGACGAGTCCACCCGCCTGCTGGCGGAGAAACGGCTGCGGATCCTGCTCCGGAAGGTGCGGCAACCCACAGCGGCCGCAGATACCGCGGACACCGGTAAGGACACCGCACTGGATTCGGCGTCCGACGAGGAAATGTTCGATTTCCTCGGCACGGAATTTGGCATCTCATAAATTCGCACGTTGGCTTTCCGGCCGCTCCGGCGGCCGCCCCGAGGAGTATTTGCATGTCGAACGAAGAAAAGCTCCGCTACTACCTCCGCCGGGTCACCGCAGACCTGCGCGAGGCGAACGAGCGCGTCCGGGAACTCGAAGGCGCCGCCGGCGAACCGGTCGCCGTCGTGGGCCTCGGTTGCCGTTTTCCGGGGGGTGTGGGCTCGGCTGCGGAGTTGTGGTCGCTGGTTTCGGGTGGGGGTGATGCGATCGGGCCGTTCCCGGATGACCGGGGGTGGGATGTAGGGGGGTTGTTCGATCCGGTTGCGGGGCGGCCGGGGAAGAGTTATGTGGCCGAGGGCGGGTTTGTTTACGGTGCGGGCGGGTTCGATGCGGGGTTTTTCGGGGTGTCGCCGCGTGAGGCGGTGGCGATGGATCCGCAGCAGCGGATGGCGTTGGAGGTGGCGTGGGAGGCGGTTGAGCATGCGGGGATCGATCCGTTGTCGTTGCGGGAGTCGCAGACGGGGGTGTTCCTGGGCGCCTCCTACGGCGGCTACGGCCAAGAACAGGACGGACTCGCCGACAACGCCGAAGGCGGCGGCTACCGGCTGACCGGCACCGCGCCGAGCGTGACCTCCGGGCGGATCTCCTACCACCTCGGCCTGCGCGGCCCCGCGATCTCCCTGGACACGGCGTGCTCCTCGTCACTGGTCGCGATGCACCTCGCAGCCCACGCACTGCGTTCAGGCGAGTGCTCCATGGCGCTGGCCGGCGGTGTCACCATCATGTCCAGCCCGGAAGGCTTCGTGGAGTTCTCCCGCCAGCGCGGCCTGGCCGCGGACGGGCGGGTCAAGGCGTTCGCCGCTGCGGCCGACGGCACGGCCTGGGCCGAAGGCGCCGGGATACTGCTGCTGGAGAAACTCTCGGACGCCCGCCGCAACGGCAACCCGGTGCTCGCGGTCGTGCGCGGGTCGGCGGTGAACTCCGACGGTGCCAGCAACGGACTGACCGCACCCAACGGCCCCTCCCAGGAGGCGGTCATCCGCGCGGCACTGGCCGATGCGGGGCTGGCCGCTGATGAGGTCGATGCGGTCGAGGCGCACGGTACCGGGACGACGCTGGGCGATCCGATCGAGGCGCGGGCGCTGCTGGCCACCTACGGGCGTTCGCGCCCGGCCGACCGGCCGCTGCGGCTGGGGTCGGTGAAGACGAATTTGGGTCACACCCAGGCCGCTGCGGGCGCGGCCGGGGTGATCAAGATGGTGATGGCGATGCGGCACGGCTCGCTGCCGGCGTCGCTGGGGGTGGATGCCCCGACTCCGCACGTGGACTGGTCCTCGGGTGCGGTGCGGTTGCTGGACGAACCGGCGGGCTGGCCGCGCGGCGAGAAGCCGCGGCGGGCGGGCGTTTCGGCGTTCGGTATCAGCGGCACCAACGCCCACGTTGTGCTGGAGGAGGCGCCCGCGGAGGCGGATACCTCCACCGGCGAAACGGGTGAAGCGCCCGCGGGGACGGCCGCCGCGGGCGGGGCGGCCGGTCCGGTGCCGCTGGTGCTCTCCGCCAAGAACGGCGACGCGCTGCGCGCCCAAGCCGAGCGCCTGCAGCCCGCCGCCGCCGCCCACGAACCGGCCGCGGTCGGCTACTCGCTGGGGGTCGGCCGCTCGGCGTTCGAGCACCGCGCCGTGGTGCTGGCCGAAGGCACCGGGGACGCGCGGCGGGCGCTCGCCGCGCTGGCAGCGGGCGAAGCGGACCCGCAGGTGGTCGCGGGGACCGCGGTTGCCGGCAAGACCGTGTTCGTGTTCCCCGAGCCGCAGCCGGCCGCCGCCGCGGACACTCCCGAAGCCGGCCCGGCGTTCGCAGCGCGGATGGCCGAGTGCGACGCGGCCCTGCAGGCGGTCCCCGCCGAGCTCCGTACCGCCGCCCCGCCGGAGCTGACGGCCGCCTGGTCCCGCATGGTGGCGCTGGCCGCGCAGTGGCGCGCCTGGGGCGTCGCACCTGATGCGGTCCTGGGGCAGGGGCACGCGGCAACGGTCGCCGCCGCTTGCGCCGCGGGCCGGCTGTCCCTGGAGGACGGCGCCCGCGCGGTGTGCGCCGGGGACGGCGCGGACACCGCGGGCGAGGGCCCGATCCCGTGCTACTCCGCCGCCGACCCCGACGCCGAGATCCGCCGGCTGCTGGCCGCCGGGCACCGGCACTTTGTCGAGGTCGGCACCCGTACGGTGCTCGCCGACCCGATCCGGCGGATCGTCGGCGCCGAAGGCACCGTACTGGCCGCACCGCACACCGGCGCCGGACCCGACCGCGCCGCGCTGGCCGCGGCCTATGTGCAGGGCCTGCCGGTGGACTGGACGGCGCACCTTCCGCGCACCCGGCGCGTTGAACTGCCCACCTACCCCTTCCAGCACCAGCGGTTCTGGATCGAGCCGCCCCAGGACGCCGACGTGTCCGGCGAGGACTGGCACTACCGGGTGGAGTGGTGGGAGTCGGATGCGGGTGGTGGTTTGGGCGGGGTGCCGGTGTTGTCGGGTACGTGGTTGGTGGTGGCGCCGGAGGGTGCGGGTGTTGATGCGGGTGCTGTGGTGGGGGCGTTGGAGCGGTGTGGTGCGCGTGCGGTGTTGT
>NZ_BAAGYZ010000051.1:5727-38981 GCF_054778995.1 Streptomonospora sediminis | reverse complement strand
CGCGGCCACCGCCGCCGCCGGGACGGGCTGCGCCGCCGCCGGATCCGCCGCCGGGACGCCCTGCACCGCCGCCGGAGGGCGCCGGGCGGGACGAGGGCATGTTCATCGGGCTGGGACGCGGGCCACCGGGACGGGGCCCGGCGTTGGCCGGGTTGGGCCGGGGGCCGCCGCCACCGGGCGGGCCCGGACGCGGGCCGCCCTGGGGACGCGGCGGACCGCTGCGGTCGCCGCCGGGGCGCGTACCTGCGCCCCCGCCCTGGCCGCCTTGGCCACCCTGGCCTTGGCCGCCTTGACCGCCCTGGCCTTGGCCGCCCTGGCCTTGACCGCCTTGGCCACCGCCGGGCCGGGGGCCCGGACGCGGCGCGGGCTTGGAGCCCATGCCGGTGGCGGTGGAGGCGAACGGGTTGTTACCGGGCCGGGGACCGGACGAACGCGAGCCCGAACGCTGGCCCTTGCCGCCCTCGGCCGGAGCCGAAGGGCGCTCGCCGCGGTCGGGACGGCCGCCGGGCTTACCCCCGGGCTTTTCGGGTTTGGCACCCGGTCCGGGACGCGGACCGGGCTTGGGGCCCGGCTTGGGCGCGGAGCCCTTGGGCGGGCCGGAGCCGGCTCCGCCACCGGGACGCGGGCCGGGCTGCGGCGCCTGGCCGCGCTCGGAGGAACCGGTGTCGGTTTCGGCTGCGGGCTCGGGCCGCGCGGCGGGCTCGGCCGGAGCAGCCGGCTCGGCCGGAGCGGCGGGCTCGGCCTGGGCCGTTGGCTCAGGCTGAGCGGCGCTGCGGCGCGGGGCCTCGGAGCGCGGGCCGGGCTTGGGGCCCGGCTTGGGCGCCGCCGGGCGCGCGGTGGACGTTCCGGATTCGCCTCCGTTGGCGGGGGCCTGCGGGCGCGGCTTGCGCTCGCCGCCGCCTCCGCCGGAGCCGCCGGAACCGTTGTTGAAAGCTTCCTTGAGTCGGCGGACGACCGGTGCCTCGATGGTCGACGATGCCGACCGAACGAACTCACCCATTTCATTGAGCTTGGCAAGGACAGCCTTGCTCTCTACTCCGAACTCTTTCGCGAGCTCGTATACCCGGACCTTGGCCACTACTCTCCTCTACATCGGTCCGGGACATGGGCTTGTTCCGGACCGTCGCTAGCTTGACGTACTCATCGCTGCGTACTCATCGAGCGCTCATCGCAATCTCGACCCGCTTCCTCGTCGTTACACAACAATGGGTCGGCCATGTCTTACATCGCGACATGGCAAGACCCGCCGCCGTACGGTCTTTACGCCATTGCAACCGTGGAGGCGGCGTGATCATTCCAACCCTATCTGGAACCCGGTGCCTCGCCAACGCGGTCAGCGGCGGCGAAGAGGGCTTCGACGCGCGCGGTTTCGAGGCTCTGGGCGGTGCGGAACGCCCGCGGCCAGACCCGCCGCCGCTTCGCCGACTCCCAGCAACGGGGGTCCGCGTGCAGATAAGCACCACGACCAGGCAAGCGCCCGGCCAGATCCGGCACAACGGCGCCGGATCGGGCGACCAGCCGCATCAGGTCGGACTGAGCTGCCCGCGACCGGCACCCGACACACGTTCGCACGGGACGGGAACGGCCGCGGATGTCCAGTCTATCGCGTCGGCGCATCTGCGTGCCCGGTGGGCCTTCCAGGGTCGTCGTCGGGCGAAGCGTCGATCGACGTTTCGTCCGGGTCGCCGGGATCGGCGTCGGAACGGATGTCGATCCGCCAGCCGGTCAGCCGGGCGGCCAACCGCGCGTTCTGCCCCTCTTTGCCGATCGCCAGCGACTGCTGGTAATCGGGCACGGTGACCCGGGCGACCTTCCCGGCCTCGTCGAGCACCTCGACCTCGCTGACCCGCGCCGGCGAGAGGGCGTTGCCCACGAAGACGGCGGGGTCGGCGGAGTGGTCGATGATGTCGATCTTCTCGCCGTTCAGCTCGGCCATGACATTGCGGACCCGGCTGCCCAGCGGGCCGATGCAGGCGCCCTTGGCGTTGACCCCGGACTTGTTGGAGCTCACCGCCATTTTGGTGCGGTGGCCGGCCTCGCGGGCGATCGCCGAAATCTCGACCGTGCCGTCGGCGATCTCGGGGACCTCCAGCTCGAAGAGCTTGCGCACCAGGTTGGGGTGGGTGCGCGACAGCGTGACCGAAGGCCCGCGATGGCCCTTGCGCACCTGCACCACATAGGCGCGCAACCGCTCGCCGTGGGTGTAGGGCTCGCCGGGCACCTGCTCCTGCGGCGGCAGGATCGCCTCGACCTTGCCGAGGTCGACCAGCACGTTGCGGGGGTCCTTGCCCTGCTGGATCAGGCCCGACACGACCTCGGACTCGCGGCCCGCGAACTCGCCCAGGGTGAGTTCGTCCTCGGCGTCGCGCAGGCGCTGCAGGATCACCTGCTTTGCGGTCGAGGTCGCGATGCGGCCGAAACCGGTCGGTGTGGCGTCGTACTCGCGGATGACCGCGCCGTTGTCGTCGTTCTCGGCCGCCCACACGGTGACGTGGCCACTGGAGCGGTCCAGTTCGACCCGCACGGAGGACTCGGTGCCCTCCTGGCGGTGGTAGGCGATCAGCAGAGCGTCCTCGATCGCCTTGACGACGAGGTCAACCGAGATGTCCTTCTCGCGCTCAAGACTGCGCAGGACACTCATATCGATATCCACGGGGCTCCCCCTCTAGTCCGCCGCGTCAACGTCGTCTTCGCGGCGGAATTCCACCTGGACCTTGCCGCGCCCCAGGTCAGAATAGCCGTAGGAGCGATTCTGCCCGTCGACCTCCAGGGTGACGCCGGATTCGTCGGCGTCGATCACGCGCCCCTCGACCCGGCCGCCTTCAGCGGTTTCGGCCTGCACGAGCCGGCCGCGCGAACGCCGCCAGTGGCGGGGCTGGGTGAGCGGACGGTCGACTCCCGGTGAGGTCACCTCAAGTACGTAGGGTGCCTTGCCCATGGCGTCGGACCCGTCGAGCGCCGCCGAGATCTCCTGGCTCACATCGCCGACCGAGTCGAGGTCGACGCCTTCGTCGGAGTCGACCACGATCCGCAGCAGCCGCCGCTTTCCCGCCGGGGTTACCTCGACGGACTCAAGCTCCAGGCCTGCACTGGCCAGGACGGGCTCCAGCAGCTCGGCGAGACGGTCGTGGCGAGCCTGCGCGCCCATCAGTGATCCTCCTCGGCGAATTCCGCCCGCGGAAGCAGAGTTCCGGGGCGGTCCAGCTATAGCAGTCGTCGTCCGCACGTCGCGGCGACGTCGTGTGCAGTCAAGGGTATCCACTGTCGGCGATTGCCCAGGCCCGAACATCGGGCCTAGTCAGCGCACTGCCCGCGGCCGGAGGCGGGCATGCGCCCGGCACAGGCGGGTGGCGCACCGGGCGGAAGCGGGCGCGGGCGGGTGCGCGCGGGCGCGCACGATGCCGCATCGGCGGGGGGTTGGAACAGGTCAGCGCGGCCCCCGAATCCGTGCGCCTACACACATCCCGTGTCCGATCATGGAATGATGGAGGCCGATCCGCACCCCGGTGTCCGTGATGGCCTTGGTACGGGCAGGTGCAACGGGGCCCCTCCCCCGCAGCCCGGCACCGCCCAGTGCCATCGCGGGTGCCCGGCGCGTGCGGCCCCGCTTGCACGTCGGACGGTCTCACCCCGCGGTATCGGGGGTCTTCCCGGTGAGGAGGAAGGACAGGTGGGCAACGGCTACGGCGCCATCAGCCGCCGTACGGTCGTCGTCGGCGCACTCGCGGGAGTGGTGACCGCAGGCCTGAGCGGCTGCGGGGGACCCCAATGGTATCCGAGCGAGATCAGCCCGGACGAGTATGTGCTGCGCTCGGCGATCAGCCAGAAGAGGCGCATGATCAAGCGGTACGAGGCGAGCATCGCGGCCGGCGACGGCCCCGTCGGCCTGCTGGAGCGGGTGCTGGGCCGCCACCGCGAACACATCGACGCGCTGCGCGGGCGGCTGCCCGAACAGCCCGGGCGCAGCCCCGGCGGCGAGGCGAGTCCGAGCGGCCCCCGCCCGGCTCCCGTCGGCGGCGAACCCGTCCCCATCGCAGGGCTGCGCGTGGCCGAGCAGAGCGCGGCGGCCTCGCGCGCCCGCCAGATCGCCCGCCTGTCCGATTCCGGTCTGGCGCAGCTCATCGCCTCCATCGGCGCCTGCGAGACCGGCCACGCCCGACTCCTCTCGGAGACCTGATGAGCGCGACACCCAAGGGCGCCGGAACCGCTGAGGGGGCCGCCCCCTCCGGGGAGGCCGAGGGTTTCGGCACCGTTTCCGCCCTGCAGGCGGCACTGCGTGCCGAGCACGCCGCCGTCTACGCCTACAGCTACATCGGCGCGAACTCCGGGGACCAGCAGCGCGAGCGCTGCTACGAGTACCTCGACGCCCACCGCGCCCACCGCGACACCCTGCGCACCGAACTCCACGAACAGGGCGCCAAGCCCGACCCGGGCCAGGCGGTCTACGAACCGCCCGAAAGCAACGGCGACGCCGACCTCGACGCCTACGCCCGCAGGGTGGAACGGCAGACGGAGCAGGCCTACCTGGAGTTGGCGGCCTCCCCCGACATCGCGGTGCGCGACCTGGCGCTGCGCTCGCTGCAGGAGGCGGTGCTGCGCGGGATGGAGTGGGGCGTGGAGCTTCCCGCGTTTCCCGGGTTTCCGCGGGACACGCCCCCCGAACAGGGCGGCGGCTAGCTTGGCGCACCGATGATCATGCAGAAATGCCCAAATATTGGCGCTCAGACGGGCATTTCTGCAGGGTCGCCGCCGATCATTGGCGCCGCACTCGCCGACGAGTCGCGCACCCGCCGGACGGTACGGCCCCGGTCAGCCTTCGGCCACCACGGCGGCGACCCGGTCGACCGCCTCGGCCAAGCCGATCTCGGCGCGCTCGCCCGAGGCGCGGTCGCGCAGTTCCAAGGTCCCCTCGGACAGGCCCTTGCCGACGATCAGGCAGGTGGGCACGCCCAGCAGTTCGGCGTCGGTGAACTTAACGCCCGGGGACACGCCCTTGCGGTCGTCGACCAGCACCCGCACGCCGCGCTGCTCCAGCTCCCCGGCCAGGCGCAGGGCGACCTCGATCTGCTCGCCCTTGCCGGTGCCGACCACATGCACATCGGCGGGGGCGATCTCGCGCGGCCACACGATGCCCTTGTCGTCGTGGGACTGCTCGACGACGGCGGCCACGACCCGCGAGACGCCGATGCCGTAGGAGCCCATGGTGATGCGCTTGGGCTTGCCGTCGGCGCCCAGCGCGTCCAGCTCGAAGGCGTCGGCGTACTTGCGGCCGAGCTGGAAGATGTGGCCGATCTCGATGCCGCGGGCGGCGTAGAGCGTGCCCTGGCCATCGGGCGAGGGGTCGCCCTCGCGGACCTCGGCGGCCTCGATGGTGCCGTCGGGGGTGAAGTCGCGGCCGCAGACCAGGTTCATCACGTGGTGGTCGGCCTTGTCGGCGCCGGTGATCCACGCGGTGCCCTCGACCACCCGGGGGTCGACGAGGTAGCGCAGCTTGTTGCCGATCAGCGCGTTGGGGCCGACGTAGCCCTTGACCAGGAAGGGGTTCGCGGCGAAGTCGGCCTCGTCGAGCAGTTGCACCTCAGCGGGGTGCAGCGCGGCCTCGACGCGCTTCATGTCGGCGTCGCGGTCGCCGGGCAGGCCGATACCCATGATCTCCCAGTCGGCGGCGCCGGGCATGCGCGTCTTGACCAGGACGTTCTTCAGGGTGTCGGCGGCGGTGAAGGTGCGCCCGAGTCCGGCGGCGTTGAAGAACTCCACCAGGGTGTCGATGGTGGGCGTGCCGGGGGTGTGGTGCACCTGCGCCTCCGGCCGGCCCTCGATGGGCAGAGCGGGCGGCGCGGGCGTGTGCACGGCCTCGACGTTGGCGGCGTAGCCCGAGGCGGTGCTGCGGACAAAAGTGTCCTCGCCGGTGGGGGTCTCGGCCAGGAACTCCTCGGACACCGACCCGCCCATGGCGCCCGACTGCGCCGAGACGGCGACGTAGCGCAGCCGCAGCCGGTCGAACATCCGGATGTAGGCGGCGCGGTGCAGGTCGTAGGAGCGCTGCAGGCCCTCGTCGTCAAGGTCGAAGGAGTAGGAGTCCTTCATGTGGAACTCGCGGCCGCGCAGCACGCCGGCGCGCGGGCGGGCCTCGTCGCGGAACTTCTCCTGGACCTGGTACAGGATCACCGGGAAGTCCTTGTAGGAGGAGTACTCGCCCTTCACGAGGATGGTGAACAGCTCCTCGTGGGTGGGCGTGAGCGCGTAGTCGACGCCCTTGCGGTCGCGCAGCCGGAAGAGGCTGTCGCCGTACTCGGTGGAGCGCCCGGTGGCGTCGTAGTACTCGCTCGGCAGCAACGTGGGCAGCAGCATCTCCTGGCCGCCGATGCGGTTCATCTCATCGCGGATGACCGCGGCCACGTTTTCGAGCACGATCTTGCCCAGCGGCATCCACGAGTAGATCCCGGGTGCGGCGCGGCGCACATAGCCGCCGCGCGCCATCAGCCGGTGGCTCGGCACCTCGGCGTCCGCCGGGTCCTCACGCAGGGTGCGCAGGAACAGGGTCGACATCCGTAGCACGGCCACTCCTTGGATCCACCGGTTCACGAGAATTCCGCGGACGAGCGCGGCCCGGGCTGTGCGCAACCGCACGGCAACGCCCGGGAGGGACTCCAGGCTAGCGCTCCCGGGACGTGCCCGGAGACGAGGCGGCCGGGCCGTGCGCATCTCCGGCGGCGCCGCGGCGGCCGCCGGCCCGTACCGTTGGTAGCGGGCCGGACGGCATACGAGAGCACACGATCGGGGCGGGACGTATGGCGGTGCACGACGTCGGAGCGGCGAAGCGGCAGCCCGAGGTGGAACTGATGCGCGACGCCGACCGGCCCGATTCCTGGCTGCTGCTCGTCGACGGCACCCCGCAGTCGCACGTCGACCTGTCCGACCCCACCTATCTCGACTTCGAGTACGTGCAGCGGATCGGGCACGTGGTCGACCTCGCCGCCCCGCCCGGCGAACCGCTCCGGGTGCTGCACCTGGGCGCCGGCGCGCTGACACTGGCGCGCTACGTCGCCGCCACGCGCCCGGGTTCGCGCCAGCGGGCCGTCGACAACAACCCGCGGCTCATCGAACTGGTCCGCGAATCGCTGCCGTGGGGCCGGCGCACCGATCTGCGCGTCGCAGTGGGCGACGCCCGCGGGTGGCTGGCCGAGCGCCGCGGCGGCAGCGCCGACCTGGTCGTGTGCGACGTGTTCGCAGGTGCGCAGACCCCGGCGGCGCTCACCTCAACGGAGTTCTTTGCCGACGCCGCACGCGTACTCGACCCCGGCGGGGTGTGCGCGGTCAACGTGGGCGACGGGCGCCGGCTGCGGCACGTGCGCGCCCAAGCGGCGACACTCGCGGCGGTGTTCGCCCACACAGCGCTGATCGCCGCGCCCGGCGTGCTGCGCGGCCGCCGGTTCGGCAACTTCGTGGTGCTGGGTTCGCAGCGCCCGCTGCCGGCCGACGAGCTGACGCGTCGCGCCCACCGCGACCCCGACATGGCGCGGGTGCTGGCGGGCCAGGTGCTGGAACGGTTCGTCGCGGGTGCCGCCCCGGTCAGCGACGCCACCGCGACCGACTCCCCTGCGCCGCCCGACGACGTCTTCGCGCGCTGAGGCGGTGCCCGGCCGGGTGCTGCGCAACCCCCTCAGTCGGGCAGTTCGTGGTCCAGCAGGAACGAGAACTCCGGGGTCTGGCGGACGCCCACGCCGCCGCCGGGATCGGGCTGGGCGCTCATCCCGGTGACCCGCCCGCCGCGCCACCAGATGATCTGGTCGGTGACGGGGTCGCCGTCCCGGGCCAGGCTCTGGAAGGTCTGGTAGAGGAACGGGATCAGCGCGACCGAGCGTTTGCTGCGCAGCACCGCGTACAGCATGGTGTTCGGCGAGGGCAGCATGACCACAGCGCCGAAGGGCAGCGGTTCCCGCGCGATCTCGACCAGCCGCATCACGTGCGCCGAGCCCGGCCAGCCGATCCCGTGGACGACGTGCACGGGGGTGTCGGTGTTCGTCTCGAAGGTCCGCAGGTCGTAGGGCTCGTAGGCGAGGTTGTGCAGCGCCGCGAACCACAGGTCCTGCTTGCCGACCCCCCACGCCTGGCGGTGCCGGTGGTCCAGCACGGCCGCCTCATAGGTCTCCGGGTTGGTCCGGTAGCACAGCAGCGCGGTCAGCCGCGGGTTGATCGAGTAGGCGAGCTTGTCGGTGCCCAGGTCCGAGGGGTCGCCGGTGAGGACGATCCGCAGGTGGGGCTGTGCTGCGGCGTAGGGTTCGCTCAGCAGGCGGCTGTGCACGTCATGGACCGGCGGGGGCCCGCCGTGCGGTTGGTGGGGGGCGTTCATGGCGGGTTCGGTCGCTCCTGACTGACTGCGGCCGGCGCGGGTCAGGGCCCGGCGGGGGCTCCGGCCGGCGGGACCGGCATTGGCAGGAGTATCCCACCCGCGGGGGCCGTGTGACCCGAATCAACAACAAAGCTACAAAGCGGGACACTAACCTCGAAACTATGCGGCAACAGACACGACACTGCGCCACACCGCCACCCTGCGGTTGACCCGGGCGCCCCGCGCCGACCCGTCCGACCCGCAACCGCTGCCGGAGTGTGCAAGCCGTGCCCGAGCCCATTCCCCGCCGCCCTGACCGGTCCGCCGCCGACCGCGCCGCCCCGCCGGAACCGGCCGCGGCCGCGCCGCAGCAGGCCTCCGCGCCACCGCCCCGCTCCGCAACGCCCGCCGCAGGCGGTCCGGGGCGGTCCTCCTCCGGTACCCAGCGCGGCTTCGCGCTGCTGGTGGCCGCCGGGCTGCTGTGGGGCACCAGCGGACTGGCCGGCCACGGCCTGCAGGCGGCCGGGGTTTCCGTGGTGGCCGTGGGCTGCTACCGGCTACTGATCGCCGGTGTGGTGATCAGCGGCTACCTCGCGCTGTCCGGGCGCCTGCAGCGGTTGCCGCTCAGCCGGCGGCTGCTGGTTCGCCTGCTGGTCAACGGGCTGCTGCACGCGGTCTTCCAGGCCTGCTACTTCGCCTCGCTGACACTGATCCCGATCGGGCTGGCGACACTGGCCAAGATCGGCAGTGTGCCGGTCTTCGTTGCAGTGGGGATCTGCCTGCTGGCGCGGTGCCCTCCGACCGTGCGGCTGGCCGTCTCGGTCCTGCTGGCCGCGACGGGCATGGCCCTGCTCGTCGGTTTCCCCGCCACCGACGCGGGCCCGGCCGACCTGGCGCTGGGCCTTGCCTGCGCGCTCGGTGCCGGGCTGACGTTCTCGGTGATGACCCTGGTCAACCGGTCGCCGGTTCCCGGGCTGGACCCGCTGGCCAACGCCGGGCTGGGGCTGCTGGTCGGCGGTCTGCTGATGGTCCCGGCCGGGCTGGCCGCGGGCATGGCGGTACCGCTGACCCCTGCACCGCTGGCGACACTGCTGTACCTGGGGCTGGTGCCCACGGTGCTGGCCTATCTCGCCTACTTCGGCGGCGTGAGCACCGCTTCGGACGCCGGAGCGGCCGTGGGGACGCTCGCCGAGCCGCTGACCGCTGCGCTGCTGTCGATGGCGCTGCTCGGCGAGGAGATGACACCCGCCGGCGCGGTCGGCGCCGTCCTGCTGCTGGGGGCGATGGGCACCGACTACGCGGCCGCGGTGTGGCGCCGGCGCCGGAGCGGGCGGCCGCGCGACCGCCTGCGCGGCGCACCCGGCTGATGCCGGGGGAACCCCGCGGGCCCGCCGCGCAGTAGGGCGCGCCCCACCGGACCCGGCCTACTCCCCGGGGCGTAGCCGCGCCGACCGCGGAGCCTCCCAGCGGAGGAGGGGCGGCCGGGCCCGGACGCGTAACGTCGAAAGCGTGCTGTCCCGAATCAGACCCGCCCGCAGCGACACGATCACCGCGGCCGCCACCGCGGTGCTGATCATCTGCACGTCGGTAATGGCCCAGTCGTGGCCGGGTGCGCCCCCCGCAGGACGGCCGATGCTGCCGTGGGGCCTGGTCCTGCTGGCAGTGGCGGTGCTCCCGCTGGTCTGGCGCAGCCGATGGCCGGTCGCCGCAGCGGCGGTGGCCATCCTCGCCTCCACCGTCTACTACCCATTGGACTTTCCCGACGGCGGCGTGGGCCTGGCGGGGGTGGTCGCCCTCTTCTGCGCCGCCGCCGACGGCTACCGCTGGCAGGCCTGGAGCCTGGGCCTGGGCCAGTTCTTTGCGCTGCACCTGTGGGAGGCCGTTGCGCTGGGCGCGCCGCGGCTGGGCCCGGCCCTGGTGATGCTGGAGCTGTTGGCGGTCGTCCTGGTCAGCGCCGAGGTGGTGCGCCGGCGCCGGGAGTACCAGAACCTGGCGCGCGAGCGGGCCGACGAGGCGGTGCGCACCCGCGAGGAGGCCGTCCTGCGCCGGGCGTCGGAAGAGCGGGTGCGACTCGCCCGCGAAGTGCACGACGCCGTCGCGCACAACATCTCGCTCATCAACGTGCAGGCGGGCACCGCGCTCTACCTCATCGACACCGAGCCCGAACGCGCCGGCGAGGCGCTGGCCACCATCAAGCGGACGAGCAAGGACACGCTGCAGGAGCTGCGCGCGACCCTGAACGTGCTGCGCTCGGTCGACGAGCAGGCGCCGCGCTCGCCCGCGCCGGGGTTGGACCGCATCGAGGAGCTGGCCGCCGGCACCCGCGGCGTCGGGCTGGACGTCCGGGTGGTGCGCAGCGGCGGAGCGCAACCGGTATCGGCGAACACGGGCACCGCCGCCTACCGGATCGTGCAAGAGGCGCTGACCAATGCGGTCCGCCACTCCGGCGCCACCGCGGTCACGGTCGAACTGGAGCGCGCGGACGACTTCCTGCGGATCCTCGTCCGCGACAACGGCACCGCGGCGATCGGCGGTTTCACCCCCGGCAACGGCATCACCGGTATCCGCGAACGGGTCGCCGCCCTGGGCGGCGAGGTTGCGGCGGGGCCGTGCAGCGACGGAGGATTCGCGGTACGGGTCAGGCTGCCGGACCGCGCGCACCCCGACCGCACCGGCACCGCGGACGACGGTGCCGCAGACGACGGTGCCGGCGGTGCGGGTGCCGAGGCCGCGGGCGGCAGCGGCTCCGGCGCCGAACGCGAACCGCGCCGCCCGGCGCGAGAGGAGCCGCACAGGTGATCAGGGTGCTACTCGCCGACGACCAGGCCCTGGTCCGCGCCGGTTTCCGGGCCCTACTGGACAGCGCCGAGGACATCACCGTGGTCGCCGAGGCCGCCGACGGCCGCGAGGCGGTGCGCAAGGCCGCAGCCGAGCGCCCCGACGTGGTCCTGATGGACATCCGCATGCCCGTGGTCGACGGGCTGGCGGCCACCGAGCGCATCCTCGCCGATCCGGCGCTCGCTGCGGTGCGCATCGTCATCCTGACGACCTTCGACCTGGACGAGTACATCTTCGAGGCGCTGCGCATGGGTGCCAGCGGATTCCTGGTGAAGGACACCGAACCCGCGGACCTGCTGCAGGGCGTGCGGGTGGTGGCGCAGGGCGATGCGCTGCTGTCTCCGACGGTGACACGCCGGCTGATCGCCGACTATGCGAAACGCCCGCGGCGGCCCGAGCCGTCGGCGCAGCTGGACGAGCTGACCGACCGCGAACGCGAGGTGCTCGCTCTGGTGGGCGCCGGCCTGTCCAACGAGGAGATCGCCCAACGCCTCGTCGTCAGCCCCGCAACCGCCAAGACCCATGTCAGCAGGACAATGGTGAAACTCCGGGTACGCGACCGGGCCCAGCTGGTGGTCATCGCCTACGAGAGTTCCCTGGTGACACCCGGTTGGGTGGAATAGCCGGATCGCCACCGACCGCCCGGATCACTCGTCGCTCAGCCGGCGCAGCGGGGTGACCACCGGGCGTCCGAAGATCAGTTGAGTATGGCAGTGCGCCACTTGGGGCAGCACCAGCAGCCGGTCGATGATCAAGGACTGCAGGTGGCTGCTGTCGCGCACGGCGACGTGCACCAGGTAGTCCTGTGCGCCGCTGACGTTGTACAGCCCCGTTGTCTCGGGCAGCTGCCCGACCTGGGCGACAAAGTCCTCGGCGGCATCCCGCGAGTGCGGCCGCACCTGCACGGCGATGAACGCCTGTTCGGGGCGGCCCAGGCGCGTCGGATCGATGTGTGCGCGGATCGACGCGATGACACCGCTGTCCCGCAGTTTGCGGATCCGCTGCAGACAGGTGCTGGGTGCCACGCCCACCCGCGCTGCGATGTCCTTGTTCGGGATCGTCGCATCGGTTTGCAGGATGCCCAGGATCGCCCAGTCGATCGAATCCAGTTCGGCGTTTGGAGATTTGGAGCTTCTGGATTCCGTCATGCTCGCACGCTACCGAACCGGCTGACTACCTTTCCGGCAGTCGTCGAAGGTCGGGAGGCCGGTCATGGAGTGGTGGGCGTTCACGGTGGTGCTCTGGGTGGTGCTGGTCGTCCCCGGGCCCGATTTCGTGGTCATCGCACGGGCGGCAGTGGTGGGTACCGGCTGCGGAATCCGCGCAGCAGCCGGTGTGGTGGCAGGGCTGTGCCTGCACGGCGCCCTGGCGGTGGCCGGCCTGGCAGCGGTGCTGGCATCGTCGCCCGAGCTGATGGGGCCGCTGCGGGTCGTGGGCGGAGGGGTGCTCGTCTGGTTCGGGGTGGGCCTGCTGCGGTCCTCCTCCGCTGGTGGGGAGGGCGGCGCGGAGGCGGCCGGCGGGCGCGGCGGCTGGTTCCTGCAGGGGTTGGCGGTGAACGCGCTGAACCCCAAGGCGCTGTTGTTCTTCGCGGCGGTGCTGCCGCAGTTCGTCTCCGCGACCGGCCGCGCAGGCGCCGGCCCCGGGGTGGCGGTCCTGGGGGCGACCGTGGTGCTCTCGGCCGCAGCGTGGTGGACGCTGGTGGTGGCGGCGATCCGCACGGCCCGGATTCCCCGCGGCGGCACGGCCGAGGCCGTCGCCACGCGGGGCGGCGGCGCCGTGCTCGTCGCCTTCGGAGTGGTGCTGGCAGCTCAGGCCTGGTGACCGCCCGGCAGCACCCGCTGCGGCCGGACCCGCGCTCGGGGCGGCCCCGAGGCTCCTCAAGGGTTCCCCCTACTCCGGGGGCGGTATACGTGCGCGGAGCCGCGCGCCCGGTGGCGTAGTGGCGAAGCCTCCCGCCGGGCGATGCCGGAGGCGGGACCGCACGGCCATGCTCGGGACCGATTACACCCCGCAGACCCGTGAGGCGTTCCCGACATGTTCGAAGATCCGCTGCTGCTGGCGCGCATGCAGTTCGCGCTGACCGCGAGCGTCCACTACCTGTTCGTGGGCCTGACCCTTGGACTGGCGCCGTTCATCCTGGCCGGCCAGCTCAGCGCCACCCTGCGCCGCGACCCGGCCCGGATGCGGGCGGTGCGGTTCTGGGGCGGGCTCTACGTCGTCAACTACGCCATGGGCGTGCTGTCGGGTCTGGTGATGGAGCTGCAGCTCGCGCTGAACTGGAGCGGGCTGAGCGACGTGTTCGGCTACGCGTTCGGTGCGCCGCTGGCCATCGAGACGATGGGGGCGTTCTTTGTCGAATCGACGTTCCTCGGCCTGTGGATCTTCGGCTGGGACCGGATGAACCGCTGGGCGCACGCCGCCTGCTTCGCGGTCGTCACCGCCACCGCCTACCTGTCGGCCTACTGGGTACTGGTGGCCAACGGGTTCCTGCGCTATCCGGTGGGGCTGCGCATGGAGGACGGGGTGGCCCGCATCGACGACCCGGTGGCGCTGATGGCGAACCCGTCGACGCTGCTGGCGTTCGGGCACATCGCCACCAGCTCGCTGCTGCTGGGGTCGGCCGTGGTCATCGCGGTCAGCGCCTACCACCTGGCCCGGCGCAGCGATCCCGACAGCATGTTCGGCCGGGGCATCCGCCGGGCGACCGCCGTATTCGCGATCATGCTGATGCCCACGGCGGCCGTGGGCGGCGCGCAGTTCGCGCTCTACGACCGGGTTCCGCCGTCCAGCGGCCTCACCTACAGCGCGGACGAGATCGCCGCGATCGAGGAGCGGGCGGGCTCGGCGAACGCGTTCAGTGCGCTGGGCGACGTGCTGATGATGGGCTCCTGGTCACTGATGTTCCTGCTCGCCCCGGTGCTGCTGTTCGCGTGGGTCTTCCGCGGGCTGGCCCGGTGGCGGTGGCTGCTGTGGCCGCTGGTGCCGCTGCCGTTCCTGCCCTACGGCGCGAGCGTGGCGGGGTGGGTGCTGCGCGAGACACAGCGCCAGCCCTGGGCGGTGGAGGACCTGCTGACCACCGCCGACGCCATGACGGATATGGCACCGGGGATGGCCGCGGTCTCGTTCTCGCTGTTCACGGCCGCCTTCGCCGTCCTCGCCACGGTCACCTACCGGTTGCTGGTGCGCTACGCCCGGCTGGGCCCCGGGGGCGGGCCGCTGGCGCCGGCCCGCATAGGCGGAACCGGCGGCGGTGATGGCAGCGGCGGCGGCACTGGCGGCAGCGGCGGTGATTCCGGCGACGGCGGCGGAACCGGCGCGAGCCTGCCGGTGCACAGCTACTAGTCCGCTCGGCCCGCATTCCCCCTCTCGTCCCTCCCGCTCTTGTGAAGGAGCATTGCCGTGGACATCCTTGCCGTTCTTCTCCTCGCCGGACTGGTGGCGGGGTACCTGGTGCTCGCCGGATGCGACATCGGGCTGGGCATGCTGATGCCCTACATCGCCCGCACGGACGCCGAGCGGCGGCGGGCAGTGTCGAGCATGGCACCGTACTTCCTCGGCAGCGAGGTGTGGCTGGTCGGCGCGATCGGCGTGGCGGTCGGCCTGTTCCCCGCGCTGAAGTCCGCCGTGATCGCGGGCATGTGGCCGGCGTTCCTCGCCCTGCTTGCCGGGTGGCTGTTCCGGGACGCCGGGCTGTGGTTGCGGGCTCGCATGCGCGGCCGAGCGGGGCGGGCGGCGTGCGACGCCGGCATTGTGGGCGGCAGCTGGGTGCTGGCGGTGAGCTGGGGGCTGATCATCGCCGGCCTGCTGAACGACGGCCGGCTGGTCAGTCCGCTCGCGGCGGCCTGCGCGCTGGCCGCCGCGTGCATGTTCGCGCTGCGCGGCGCTGCTTTCGGCGCCGAGCGGCTGGTTCCGGCGGGCACGGATGTGGCAGTGGCGGCCGAGCAGGGCCCTGCGGCGTCGGACGGCGCAACGTCCGGCGCAGTGGGCGCCGACCGGGTCGCCTCCCGCGGTACCGGCGGCCCCGCACCGGAACCGGCGCCGGCGCCCGCACCCGCACCGGCCGGCGCCGCGGCTGCAGCAGGGGCGGCGGCGGTGCCGGAGGCGCCGAGCCGGACCAATCCGGCCGAGACCGCCGATGTCGCCGCGCAGACCATCCGCCCCCTGGCCCGGGCTGCGCTGGCCGCGGCCGTGCTGGCGGTCGGTGTGTCGCTGCTGCCGGGCGGCGCGGTGCTGGAGCGCCCGGTGGCCGCCGCCGGTGCGGCGCTGGTCCTGGTCGCCACACTCGCCGCGACGTCCGGACTGTCGGGGCCGAGCCTGTCGCGGCACACGTCGGCGCTGGCGCTGGCGTCAATCCCGCTGCTGATCGCGGCGGCGGTGAGCCTACCGGTGGCCCCGGTTCCGGATGGCACCGCCGTGCTGTTCTGGTCGGCCTTAGCACCCGCCGTCCCGTTCATCGTCCTCGGCCAGTTCTGGCTGTACACGTTGCTGCGGCGGCCGGCGCCGGAGTCGGGCTTCTTCGCCTGACCCGGCTGACCTGGGCGGCGATTTGCGGCGGGCGGGACCGTCCGGCGTCCGCTCGGCGAGCCCGCTCCGGCCCGGTGGACGGGCGGGCTGCGGGCGGGCTCGCCGAGCGGATTGGTGATCTCGCGGAACGGGCACCGCAGCACACGCAGTGGTATGCCGCCATCTGCCGGCATCCGCCCACCTGCACCGAGGAGGCCCCATGCCCGAGTCCGCACCCAAACCACCTGCCCCCGGCGGCTGCAACTGCGGTTCCAACTGCGGCTGCGGCTGCCAGAGCGGCGGCCCGTGCAACTGCGGCGGAAGCTGCGGCTGACCCCGTACCGCCGGCTTCCGGTTCCGGTCCGATCCCGGTCGGCGGGAGCGCTGCCCTGCCGGCCGGCCGACTCGCTCCCCCGCGAGAACGCGCTGCGAACGGCCGCCCGATCACCCGCCGCGGTGAAAGCGGCGCGTCCGGCGGGCAATCCGCGCGGCACCTTGCCACAATTTGCGGCCAGGGAACACAGCACGTGATCGCGGTGTCCAGCCCGTGTTCTCGGCGCCGCGCGGGAAGGGGTGCAATGTCGATCTCGGACATATTCGCGTCAGCGGCCGGCCGGCTCGACGACCACGAGCGGCTGCGCCTCCACGTCGAGGACGTCCGCGAGCGCGCCGCCGCGGCGGTGCCGTGGGGCCCCGACACCGTGGGGATCCCGCCGCACGCCGGCGAGAACGCGCTCCTGCGGATAAACGACGTCGCGTTCTACGCCAACGCCCGCCAGGAGGTCATGTCCTTCGCCGATTTCTGCCTGGCGCTGCTCGACTCCCACCGCCCGCGCGAAGCCGGCGTGCTCTCCAGCGGCAGTGCGCAAGGGCCGCAGAGATGCCACTGCTGCATGCTGCTGTGGCCGTGCCCGACCGTCCGGGATATGGCGCGGCTGCTGGATCGGCACCCGTAACGCGCCCGGCACCTGCGCGGCGGGGGCCGGTATCCTCTCCGGCAGGCCAGGCCCGCCGGAGAGGGGGCCGGCCCCGGTATCGCCCTTGCGCTCCCATGCCCGGCTCCCGGCGGGCTGTGCCGCCTCCGCTGCCTTCGCCGCCGCCCCGACTTTCCGAACCGAGGAGACCGCCGTCGACAAGGTGCCCTCCGCCCCCGCGGATGACCCGGTGTCCGTATACCCCGTCGCTGGGACCGGTGGCACGTGAGCGCCCACTTCGGCGTGGTCGCGGCCGTGCGCGAGCGGCTGCGGGCGCTCGCCGATCCCGCCAAGGCCGAGCCCATGCGCGCCTACATGAAATCCGAACTGCCCTTCCACGGCGTCCAGGCGGCGCAGCGGCGGCGCGCGTTGCGGGAGGTCTTCGCCGCAAACCCCATCGAGGACCTGCCCACTTGGCAGGCCACGGTGCGCGCGCTGTGGGAGGTGGCCTCCCACCGGGAGGAGCGCTACGCGGCGATCCAGCTGACGGGCGACCCGCTCTACCGCGCCTACCAGGTGCCCGAGACCCTGGAGCTGTACCGGGAACTGGTGGCGGCCGGGGCGTGGTGGGACTACGTCGACGAGATCGCCGCGCGCCGTGTGGGGCCGCTGCTGCTGGACTGGCGCGATTCGGTCCGCCCTGCGGTGCGCTCCTGGTCGACCGGCAACGACATGTGGCTGCGGCGCACCGCGGTCCTGTGCCAAATCCTCGCCAAGGAGCGCACCGATACCCGGCTGCTCACCGATGTGATCGAGCCGAACCTCTCCCACCAGGGGTTTTTCGTCCGCAAGGCGATCGGGTGGGCGTTGCGCAGCCACGCCGCGACCGACCCGGCGTGGGTGCACGCGTTCGTCGCCGAACACGGTGCCGCGCTCGCGCCCCTGTCGCGGCGCGAGGCGCTCAAGCACATCGGGCCGCCGCCGGATGCGGTGGTCGAGCGCAGCCGGCGCGGCGGTGCGCACGGCGGCTGACTCCGGCCGTCAGCTCTGCGGGGGCGGCGCGCCCGCATCCAGCCGGTACTGCACGGCGGCCCGGTCGGCCAGCAGCGGCCGGATGATCCCCAGTACCGACTGGTGCTCGGGGTGGTCCCGGTAGACGGCGAAGGCGTGCTCGTCGGCAACGTCGGCGACCACCGCGAAGTCGAAGGTGTCGGCGCTGATGCCCAGGTCGGAACCGAAGGCGTAGCCCTCCAGCTCGGGAATGGCGGCGGGCAGCTGCGCCAGCCGCTGCTCGATCTCGGCGATCTTGGCGGGCGTGGCGTCGTCGGACCAGCGGAACAGGGCGATATGCCGGAGAGTCATGGGGGCGAAGTTACCAGGCCGCCTCTTGCCGGCCGCCGCCCCACCGCCGGGGCCGGTCCGAACGGAATCCGGGGAGCCGCGGGCCGTTTCAGCGGTGGAATCGGCGTGGAGCCGGCGCTGGACCCGGCCGCCGCGCGGCGGTGCCGTCGGGCACGGAACCGGCCCCAGGGGCGGGGGACAGCTCCTGGGGCCGGTCAAGGGGGGTGGACCGCGGCGCACGGCCCTGCGACTGTGCGGGTCAGAACCGCGCGTGGGGCACCGCGTCGTTGACGACGGTAACGGGGATTCGGTCACGCTCCTGGACTATTCAGGTAACCGGAACATCTCGATTGGCAGCCCGCCGGCCGGAAGCGCAATCGGATGACCTGCTGCAATAAACCGAACATAAAGTACACACGCCCCATTGGACCCACTAGTCACAGGTCCGGCGCAGGGGTAGGCGGGGGCGGGTGGCGCGCCAACCCTAGGGAAATGCCCAAAAATCAAAGCTGAGACCGGCATTTCTGCATGATCATCAACGGGAAACCGACATAACGGGCGCACTGCCACCCTGCAACCCGACATAACGGGCACCGCGCGCCCCTCCGGGCCGACCGCCGCCCTTGGTGCCGCTTTTTAGTGCAAGCCACCCGCCGCCCGGCAGGTCACAAGGCCGCACAGTGGACCCGGGCCGCCACTTCCAGGCATGCCGAGCCGCCCGCCCACCCGGGCCGGGCGTGCCGCGCGACGCCCGGCGCCGCGCCTCGGCCGCGGCGCCGCGTGTCCGGTCCGGCTGGGGCCGGAACCTGCGCCGGCGCCGCGGCCGGGGCGTATCGGGCCGTTCAGCCGACTCGGACGGCTTTCAGGTAAGCCTCGTCGGAGTCGGCGTCCACGATGTCGGTGATCCGCCACGTCTGGCCGCCGACGGAGAATGTGTCGCCGGCCCGGACATCGATCATGCCCCGGCCGTTCCACTCCTCCGGGCCGCCGATCTTGGCCGCCGGGGATCCGTTCTCGTCGAGCCAGAAGCGGCCCCCGCCGACAGGACCGCCGGCGAAGCGGTCGTTTCGGCCGTAGGTGATCCTCTCTTCCGCGCCGATCTCGTGCTCCACGTCCGACCGTCTCCCGTCTGCGAAAGTTCCGGCTTTTCGCCCATACCGCAGGACGGGCATGCCCTGAGGTTGGGCTTCGCCCTTGGATGTACCGAACTTTACCGTCCACGTCATGCAATTGCATGCGAGCCACAAGACTCGGCGGGATCCCTCCGGAGCCACACCCCGCCACCACTGCGCGCCGCCGCGCCCTACCGTCCCCGCGCTGCAGCCGTCCCCGCGCCCGCGCCCCTGCTCCGCGGCCTCACCGCCCGAGGTCGACCACCGCCGCCGCGGTACCGCCGCCCGAGGGCCCCTGGTGGACCGCCGCCACCGACACGAACACCGCGGGATCGCCGGTTGCGGCGGCCGCGACACCGCCGACTGTGGCCTTGATCTGACGGTGCCAGTGCACATCGGAGTCGTCCAGCATGATGTTGCGCCGCCCGCGTACGCGCCCCGAAGGGTCGGCTTCGCACTTGAGGAACACGTTGACCAGGCGGTCATCGAGGTCGGCGGCGCGGGGGCGCTCGGGCAGGTCCAGCCCTGCCGAGCGGATCGCCGCCCAGATGCCGTCGGCGTCCAGCGCGTCGGCCATCACCCCGTGCCCGGCCCGGAACCTGCCGCCCACGCCGCGCGCGTTGCCGACCACCACGATCTGGGCGCGGTCCAGTTCCACCCCCGAGGAGCACGAGGCCACCGACGAGTACAGCCCCAGGTCGGCGTGGATCTGCTCGGCGGCCGGCTCCTCGATCTCACCCAGCGCGGTGGCGACGCCCAGCGCGGTCGTGGAGTTGGAGATGTCCATCGACTTCAGCGTGTCCTCGGTGACGACGCCGCGGCCCCGCGCCTTGGCGGCGTTGATCGTGTCCAACACCAGTAGCGGTGTCTTGGTCTGCACGTAGTGGACGTCGGCCGCCTCGGTGATGCCCGCATCGCCCATCGCCGCCCGCACACCCGCGGCGACCTTGCGCACCATGGCCGGGCGCCCGATGTCCTCCGGCAGGATCTCCTCGCTCATGGCGATGCCCACGACCAGCCGCGGTTCGCCGACGGGTGCGTAGCGCCCCTCTGGTGCGCGGGCGAAGACGGTGGCGTGCGGCGACAGCACACCGTCGGTTCCGCCCGACCACACCAGCGGGACGCGCCGCACCTCGTCCGCGCCGCGTGCGCCTTTTGCGAGCAGGACGTCGCGGAAGGCGCGGTCGGCGAGGATCCGGGTGTAGTCGTTGACACCCCCGTTGCCTTCGGTCTTGCCGACCACGGCCAGCACATCGTCGGCGCCGAACACGCCGCCGTCGATCAGCCGGGCCAGCCCGGACGCGTCCGTGACGCTCTCGATCGCCACCTTGTGCACCTCGACGGGTGTGGGCATCTGGGCCACCTCTCCTTCTCGGGTCGTGCCATCGGGTGTCCGGGTCCGGGCCGTGCCGCGGCGGCGGATCCGCGCCGGGCGGGCCGGCCCGCCACCGCCCCGTTCGGCCGCGCCGCCCCTGTCATGGTTCGACGACCGTACCCGCGCGCCCCGCCAATCCGGCCGCGACACCGTCGAGGCCGGTGATGGCCGCGCGCCGGCCGCCCGCCTCGACGAAACCCACCGCCGCCTCGACCTTGGGCCCCATGCTCCCTTCGGCAAAGCACCCGCGGTAGAGGTGGCCGCGCAGCTCGGCGGCCGTGATCCGACCGATGGGCCGCTGCTCGCCGGTGCCGTAACCCAGCACTGCGGCGGGCACGTCGGTAGCGATCAGCAGCCGGTCGGCCGCCACCGCCCTGGCCAACAGCGCGGCCGTGCGGTCCTTGTCCAGCACCGCCTCGACACCGTGCACCGCGCCGCCGCTGCCGCGCACCACCGGCACTCCCCCGCCGCCCGCGGCCACCGGCACCACACCCGCTTCGAGCAGGGCGAGCACAGCGGGGATGTCCAGGATCTCCACCGGCAGGGGCGAGGGCACCACCCGGCGCCATCCGCGCTCGCCGAAGCCGGCCCAGGTCTGGCCCAGGGCGGAGAAGCGCGCCGCCTCGTGCTCGGGCAGGTAGCGGCCGACGGGTTTGGCCGGCCGCTCGAAGGCCGGGTCGGCGGCATCGACCAGGGTCCGGGTGACCACGGTGCTGACGGGGCGCGGGTGCCCGCGCCGGGCCAGCGCGGCCTCCAGCGCGTCGGCGATGGTGAACCCGATGGTGGCCTGGGTCTGTGCGCCGCACCAGTCCAGCGGCACCGGCGGGACCACACCGGCGGCGAGCTCGTTCTTCACCAGCAGGTTGCCGACCTGCGGGCCGTTTCCGTGGGTGAGCACGACCTCGGTGCCGGCGGCGGCCAGGTCGGCGACGTGCTCCATCGCCGCGGCCAGGGCGCTGCGCTGGTCGTCGGGGTGTGCACTGCCGTCGGGGGCGGTCATGGCGTTGCCGCCCAGGGCGATCACGGCTCGCGGGGCGCTCACCGGTAATCGACCTCCGCGCCGGCCGCGCCCCCTGCCAGGAGCGCGTATCCGGGTCCGCGGTCGAAGAAGGGCGGGTCGGCGGGCCGTGCACTGCGCAGCTCGGCGCGCAGCCGCTCGGCGGCGGCCGGATCGGCGGTGGGCGCGTCGCCGGGGCCCTCAACGCAGACGCCGTAGTCGTTGCGGGCGGCCCGCCGGGACACCTTCCCGCAGCGCACGTCGGCGAGCACCGCCGCGATATCGCGCTCCAGCGGGTCTCCCCAGCCTCCGCCGCCGGTGGTGCGGATGCGGATGACCTCGCCCGCCCGCACGGGCTCGGCCGCCACCAGCCCGCCGAGGTGGCGCTCGGCGGGGCCGCCCGGGTCGATCGCCACCGCGAAGGGCGCCCCGGCGCGGCCGCCGTTGACACCCCAGCAGGACAGGATAGAGCGGTCGGCGATCGACATGAACGACGCGTCGCGCAGCATCCGGATGTGCTTTTCGTAGCCCAGGCCGCCGCGGAACCGGCCGGCGCCGCCGGAGTCCGCGGCCAGGCCGAGCCGTTCGACGATGAAGGGGAACCGCGACTCGGTGAACTCGGTGGGCAGGTTGCGGGAGTCCGGCACGACGTGGATGGTGTCCTCGCCGTCGGCGTAGTACCGCCCGCCGGAGCCGCCGCCCAGCACCTCGCGCATCAGGTAGGGGGCGCCGTCGGCGCCGGTGCCGAACACGCCGGTGTAGCGGATGGTCTCCTGGTCGGCGGGCATGTTGCCGTCGACCGCTTTGGCCAGCACACCTGCGAGCACGCCCAGCAGCCGCAGGATGACGAAGGTCCGGGCGTTGGTGGGCGCCGGAAAGACCGGTGTGAGCAGGGTGCCCTTCTCGGGGAAGCGCATCTCGATCAGCGGGACGACGCCTTCGTTGACGTCGAGCTGGGCCATCCGTTCGGGGGTATCGGCGAGGTTACGCAGGATGGGCGCCAGCCACTTCTTCAGGAAGTTGCCGTCGGCGCGGTCGCCGCAGTGGTTGATGGGGCCCTTGGCCTGCGGCGAGGTGCCGGCGAAGTCGATGATCAGCCGGTCGGGCACCTTGGTGAGGGTGATGCGCTGGCGGTGCAGCCGCGGCTCGTCGACGCCGTCGTGCTCGGCGTAGTCCTCCCACACGTAGGTGCCGTCGGGGATCTTGGCGAGGACCTCGCGCCGGTAGGTCTCGGTGGTGGCCGCCAGCACGGCGTCGAAGCACCGTTCGACGGCGGTGCGGCCGTAGCGGTCGAACAGCTCGGCGAGCCGGCGCGCGCCCATCAGGCAGGCCGAGCATTCGGCGTCGAGGTCGGCGGCCAGGGAGTCGGGGGTGCGGGAGTTGCGCACCATGATGCGCAGGGCCGCGCGGTTGGGCTCGCCCTGGTCCCGCAGTTTGATGGGCGGCACCATCAGGCCTTCCTCGAACACCGAGGTGGCGGCCGGCGGCATGGATCCTGGGCAGGCGCCGCCGATGTCGTCGTGGTGGCCGAACGCCTGCACGAACGCCACCACCTGCGCCCCTGCGCCGTCGTCGCAGAAGACGGGCACGGTCACGCACAGGTCGGGCAGGTGGCCGATACCGCCTTCGGACTCGTAGACGTCGTTGTGGAAGAACACGTCGCCGGGCCGCATGGTCTCCAGCGGGAAGTCGCGCGCCACGGGGTGCACCAGGGCGGAGTAGGAGCGGCCGGTGAGCTTGCGCAGGCGCCGGTCGTGGATGCCGGCGCGGAAGTCGTGGGCGTCGCGGATCATCGGCGAGCGGGAGGTGCGTGCGATCGCGGTCTCGACCTCCTTTTCCACCGATGCCAGGGTGCCTTCGACGATCTCGGCGAGCACGGGGTCGGCGGGGGGCTCGGTGCTGTCGGGTCCGGTCACTCCGGGGCCTCCGTTCCTGCGGGTGCCGAATCGGCGGTGACGGCGATCCCGCCGGTGGGGTCCACGCGGGCGGTGAAGCCGGGGTGCAGCGGCAGGGTGGCGCCGAACTCCTCGATCACGGCGGGCCCGGTGACCGCCTGCCCGGGTGCGAGGGCGCCGCGCCGGTAGAGCGGGGTGTGCGGGTACAGGTGGCCGTCGAAGCGGACGCCGCGCACGCCGGTGCGCGCGTCGCGGGCGGCGGCGCCCGTGCCGGGCGCGGGCAGGGGGCGGGGTTCGGGCCGGCGGATGCGCCCGGTTCCGGTCACCCGCAGGTTGACCCACTCGACCTGCTGGCGGGGGTCGTGGCGCAGGTCGTAGCCGTAGAGGTCGCGGTGGGCGGCGTGGAAGGCCGCGGCGACGGCGTCGGCCGCCGCGGTGTCGGCGACGGCGCCGGGCACCGGAACCCGGACCTCGTAGGCTTGGCCGAAGTAGCGCAGATCTGCGCTGCGTTCCAGGCGCACGCCGCCGACCCCGCCGGGGCCGCCCTCGCCGGCGAACCCCTCGGCGCGCAGGGCGGCCGCGGCCGCATCGGCGAGTTCGGCGAACACGGCCTCGGTGCGTTCGGGGTCGAGTTCGCTGTGGCGGGCGACCCGGGTGCGGACGTAGTCGTTGCGCACGTCCACGCTGAGCAGCCCGAACGCCGAGACGTTGGCGGGGTCGGGCGGCACGAACCCGCCCGCGAGGCCGAGGATGTCGATCAGCGGGCACAGCAGCAGCGCCCCGGAGCCGCCGAAGGCCGCCAGGTGGAAGTCGCGGACGTCCAGGCCGCGCTGCACGGTGATTTGGCGCAGCGCGTTGGCCTGGTTCCACGCCGAGATGCGCAGGATGCCTTCGGCCGCAGCAGCGGTGTCCAGGCCCAGCCTCGCGCCGAGTTCGGCCAGCCCGGCCTGCGCGGCGGCGGTGTCCAGCGGCATCGCGCCGCCGAGCAGGTACGGCGGGATCCGGCCGAGCAGCGCGTGGGCGTCGGTGACGGTGGGTTGGCTCCCGCCGGTGCCGTAGCACATCGGGCCGGGGTCGGCGCCGGCCGAGGCGGGGCCGACCTTGAGTGTGCCCTCCGGGGCGATCCGGGCGATGGAGCCGCCGCCGGCGCCGACGGTGACGACGTCGATCATCGGGATTTTGGCCGGGAATCCGCCGATGGAACCTTCGGTGGTCAGCCCGGGTTCGCCGCCGAGTACCACCGACACGTCTGTGGAGGTACCGCCGCCGTCCAGGGTCAGCACGCGGTCGTGGCCGGCGCGCCCGGCCAGCAGCGCCGCGCCCAGCGCACCGGCGGCCGGGCCCGACATCACGGTGCTGACGGGCTGGTGGACGACCTCGGCGGCGGAGAGCACACCGCCGTTGGACTTCATGACGTGGAACGGCGGGCCGGCGCCGAGACCGGGAAGGCCGGGCTGCTCGGGCTGCTCGGGCCGCCCGGTTTCCGCCAGGCGCGCGGCGATGCCGCCGATGTAGCGGGTGACGCCCGGCTTGACCGCGGCGTCGACCAGGGTGGTCATGGCACGTTCGTACTCGCGGTACTCGCGCAGCACGTCGGAGCTGATGGAAACGGTCGCGCCGGGGTGCTCGGCGCGCAGGATCTCGCGGAGCCGCCGCTCGTGGCCGGGGTCGGCGTAGGAGTGCAGCAGGCAGACGCCGATGGTGTCGATCCCGCGGTCGCGGAACCAGCGGGCGGCGCGGGCGGCCTGCTCTTCGTCGAGCGGCCGGAGTTCGGCGCCGGTGTGGTCGAGGCGGCCGCCGACCGTGCGCACGAGGTGCGCGGGGGCGATCCGCGCGGGCTTCACCCAGAAGTAGGAGTTGCCGTAGCCGTCGGGCACGGCCTGGCGGGCGATTTCCAGGAGGGACTCGTAGCCCTCGGTGGTGATGAACCCGAGCCCGCCGGCCTTGCCTTCCAGCAGCAGGTTCGTGGCCACGGTCGTGCCGTGGGACAGCGCGCCGATGCGGGTGCCGGGCCCGAGCAGGTCCAGGGCTGCGGCGAGGGCGCCCATGAAGGCCGCGGCAGGATCGGCGGGGGTGGAGGGGAGTTTGGTGGCCAGCAGCGCGCCGGTGTCCTCGTCGAGCGCGGCGACGTCGGTGAAGGTGCCGCCGGTGTCGATACCGATCCGGACGTTGCGCTGCTCTGCCATTCACCCGCCCCCGCGTGCCGGCCGAAGACTCGCCGCGGCGGCCGCCCCCGCGGGGCGCGGTGCCGCACTAGGGATTCAACTGGCCGCGCGGGTGCGGTTAATCGGCAAAAACTGCCAACAATCGGGGTGGTTCATTGGTTCCTGGGCGGTACTAATGCCCAGGGGCCGACGATCATGCGGAAATGCCCGTCTCAGCGGCAGGGCTGCGGCATTTCCGCATGACCATCGGTGTATCGGGACGCTAGGACGCCGCCTCGCGCGAGCGGTTCAGGTTGCCCTTGAACTTGCCGACCACGGTTTCCAGCGCCGAGGAGAACGGGTGGTCGTGGACCATGTAGGTCCAGGTCATCGTGGGCCGCTTGACCCCGATGCCGGCCACGTCGATGTTGCCGTCCTTATCGGGTTCGGCGTCGGTGAACGTTTCGGCGGCGCGGGCGCGGGCTCCGTCGAGGAAGCCCTTGAACGCGGGCACGGCGTCGCTGTTGAACTCGTCCAGCGGGTCGCGGCGGCCCAGGAAGCGCAGGTGGATGCCTTCGCGCAGCTCGGCCAGGAACGCGTTGTGGTCGGTCCAGCCGCGGTCGAGGTGGTAGAGCGTGATCAGCCGTGCCGCCCGCGCGGTTTCGTCGGCGCCCGCGTCTTCGACGAGGTCGGCGTGGTGCTCGGGGCAGTCGTGCTTGAGCTGGCGGTCGCCGAGGTCGTCGGTCAGCACCGCCTCGCGGTGTTCGAGTACGACACTGCGCTGCACGTCGATCAGCTTGTTGTAGCGCCAGGTGTTGCGGTGGACCTCAAGCAGCTGGCCTTCGGAGACCCGCTGGGCGTGGTCGACCATGCGCAGCCAACTGGTGTCGGTGATCGCACCGTCGCCTTCGGCCTCGTAGCCGCGGGTTTCGGGGGCGTTGTTGGCCACCAGGTCGTCTTCGACCGAGACGAAGTAGACCGAGGCTCCGGGGTCGCCCTGGCGGCCCGCGCGCCCGCGCAGCTGGTCGTCGAGCCTGCTGCTGGGGTAGCGGCCGTAGCCCATGACGTAGAGGCCGCCCTTTTCGACCACCCGGTCGCGGTCGGCCATGTCGCTGCCGCCCAGCCGGATGTCGGTGCCGCGCCCCGCCATCTGGGTGGAGACGGTGATGGCGCCGTACGTGCCGGCCTCGGCGATGATGGAGGCCTCGTCGGCGTCGTTCTTGGCGTTGAGGACGACGCACTCCAGCCCGTCCTCTGCCAGCCGCTTGGCGAGCAGTTCGGACTCGGCGACGTCCTGGGTGCCGATGAGGATGGGCCGGCCGGTGGCGTGGACCTCGGCGATCTCCTCGGCGAGGGCGTCCTCTTTTTCCTCGCGCGTGGCGTAGAGGCGGGTGCCTTCGTCCTCGCGGACACAGGGCTTGTTCGGCGGAACGACGGCGACTTCGAGCTCGTAGAACTCGCGCAGCTGTTCGGCGACCGCCATGGCGGTACCGGTCATGCCGCAGCGCGTGGGGTAGCGCAGCACCAGCGACTGCACGGTGATGGAGTCGAGGACCTCGCCGGTGTCGGAGACGGCGACCTTCTCCTTGGCCTCGACCGCGGCCTGCAGGCCATCGGGCCAGCGCTGCAGCAGCGCGATGCGGCCGCGGGACTCGTTGATCAGCCGGACCTCGCCGTCGCGCACGACGTAGTGCACGTCGCGCTGCAGCAGCACGTGGGCGTGCAGGGCCAGGTTCACCCGCGGCAGCACCGAGGTGTCGTCCTCGTCGTAGAGGTCGGTGCCGCCGAGCTCGTGTTCGACCTTGTCGATGCCTGCGTCGGTGAGCTGGACGTTGCGGCCTTCGGGATCGATCTCGTAGTCGGTGTCGGGGGTGAGCTTGCGGACGAGCTCGGCCATCTCGGCGTCGGCGTCGCTGGTTTCGGCGGCACCCGCCAGGACCAGCGGCACCCGGGCCTCGTCGACCAGGACGGAGTCGGCCTCGTCGATCAGCGCGATGGCGGGTTCGGGCACGACCCGGTCGTCGAGGTCGGTGACCATGCGGTCGCGCAGCACGTCGAAGCCGAGTTCGCTGACCGAGGCATAGGTGACGTCGGCGGAGTAGGCCGCGCGGCGCTCGTCGCGCGTGGATTCCTCGCCGATCCAGGACACGGCGACGCCGAGCATGTCGTAGAGGGGCGCCATCCATTCGGCGTCGCGGCGGGCCAGGTAGTCGTTGACGCTGAGCACGTGCACGCGCTGCCCGCGCAGTGCGAACCCGGCCGCCGCCAGGACGCCGGCGAGGGTCTTGCCCTCGCCGGTGGCCATCTCGGCGATGTGGCCGTCGAGCAGCGCCATGACCCCGAGCAGCTGCACGTCGTAGGGGCGTTCGTCGAGTGTGCGGCGCGCGGCCTCGCGGCCTACGGCGCACAGTTCGATCAGGTCGCGCCGCTCGTAGGGCAGATCGGCGTTGCCGAGGTCGGTGGCCTTCTCGGTCAGCTCGGCATCGCTGAGTTCGCGCAGATCGGCCTCGCGGGCCTCGATGGATTCCAGAAGCTTGGTATAGGGCCGCAAGTCCACCGCGCCGGGCTTGCCCAGCACCCGGCGGACGCTTTCAGCCATTCGTCCGAACACCACGCAAGGGTAACGCCGCGAAAGCCCTGTGCGTTCCATCCGGCGGGGCCGGATATGTGTGCCCGCGCTACGCCGCGGCCGTGTGCGGCCCTGTGCCGGGAAGACGCGGCCGGGCGGCGGCGCGGACCGGCTCGGCTCCGGATGGCAACCCGGCCGGCCCGGCGCCGGCCCCGAAGCGGGCCGGCCGCAGCCGGGCGGCCGGGAAACACTCAGCGCACGAGCTCGCCGCGCCGACCGGCACGCTGGGCGGCTTCGACGGCCATGGCGTGGCGCACGAGGGTGGCGAGGACTTCGACGACCGAGTTCCGGTCGCGGGCGTCGCAGCGGACGATGGGGACATCGGGGCCGAGGTCCAGTGCGTCGCGCAGTTCCTCGGTCGTGTAACCGGGTTCGCCCTCAAAGGAGTTCAGCGCAATGAGGAACGGCAGCCGGCACTGCTTCTCGAAGTAGTCCAGCGCCTGGAAGGAGTCCTCCAGGCGTCTGGTGTCGGCGAGGATGACGGCGCCCAGCGCGCCCGCCACGATGTCGTCCCACATGAACCAGAACCGCTGCTGGCCGGGGGTGCCGAACAGGTACAGCACCAGGTCGGTCTCCAGCGAGATGCGGCCGAAGTCCATGGCGACGGTGGTGGTCTTCTTGTCGGGGGTGTGGGACAGGTCGTCGATGCCGGCGCTGGCGGCGGTGACGGCGGCCTCGGTGCGGACCGGCGGGATCTCCGAGACCGCATCCACGAAGGTCGTCTTACCGACGCCGAACCCGCCGGCGACGACGATCTTCGTTGAGAGTTGCGGTGCTTCGCTCACGTTGCTCGACTCCCTCACGACGCTTGGCCAAAGCGGGGCATTTCGTCGCACTCGATGCCGGACAATGCGAAAACCCCTGCGGCTACGGAAGATGCGGGTCCTGGCAGCGGCTCACGGACACCACGGAGTGAACCTAGCACCGCGCGAAGCGGTCCGGTGACCGCATGACAAAGGAAGGAGGTCACGAGAGAGCGACAGTGGCCCGCAAGAAGTCCGTAATCCCCATATAACCGACAGTTTGGCAAACGCGTAGCTCGTGCGTAGACCGTGCGTAGGCACGTACAGGACGCCGCATGCCCGAACCTACCCGCGGATGCGCGGCATCCGGGCAGGGTGACGTACGCAATGCCCGCTGTGCGGGCGATTCAGCGCGCGCGGCGCCCCGCCCAGGCGCCCGCGAGCACACCCGCCAGCGCCGCCGCGGCGCCGAACACCGCGCCGCGCATGAACGTCCGCACGCACGCACCGCCCGCAGCGGCGGCAGCGGGGGCGGCGGGGGCGCCCGTGCCCGGTAGCGGTGCCGGTGCGGCGCCGGACACCGCTGCGGCGCCCTGCTCCCCCGGTACCGCCGCTTCCCCGAGCGCCGCCTCGACCGCTCCGGCCTCGGAACGTCCGGAGACCTCCGCGTCGATACGCCCCAGGAACTCCCCGGCCATCTTCTTGGCGACACCGGTCAGCATCCGCTGGCCCACCCCGCCGACCATGCCGCCCACGACCGCATCGGCGTCGTAGGACAGCTCGGTGCGGCCGTCTCCCAGGTCGGCCAGGCGCACCCCGATCTCGGCGGTGACCGTGCCGGGGGCGCCCGCACCCCGCGCGTGCATGGTCAGCGACTCGGCGGGGCGCAGGTCGCAGAGCCGCACATCGCCCTCGAAGGTCCCCTTGATCGAACCGACCCCCGCGCTGACCGTGCCGCGGTACTCGTTGGGGCCGGTCTGCTCCAACCGCTCGCAACCGGGGATGGCCCGGGCGAGGCAGCCGGGGTCGAGCATCCGCTCCCACACCCGCTCCGCGGGCGCCTGAAGTGTTGCGCTGCCGGTGATCCTCAACGGTGCTCCCTCGCGGTCGCGGCGGTCTCGGCGGACGGGTCGGACGGGTCGGCCGCCGCGGCACCGGCGGACCGGGCCTGCGCCGGCGCGGGCCGCGGGGGCACCGCGGGGACATCGCCGGCCGCGTGGCGGCGGCGCAGCTCGAACAGCTCGGCCGGCGAGATCGGCATCCGGTCCACCCGGAAACCCTCGGCGTCCTCGACCGCCGCCGCCAGCACGGCCGATGCGGGGATCACCCCCGCCTCGCCGGCGCCCTTGACCCCCAGCGGGTTGAGCGGGCTGGGCGTCTGCATGTGCGCGATCTCGATCGCGGGGACCTCGCTGGCATAGGGCATCAGGAAGTCCATCAGCGAGGCGTTGAGCAGCTGCCCGTCGGAGTCGTAGGCCATGCGCTCGTACAGTGCGCCGGCCACGCCCTGGGCGACGCCGCCGTGCACCTGGCCCTCGACAATGCGCGGGTTGACGAGGTTGCCGCAGTCGTGCACGACGCAGTAGCGCAGAATGCGGATCTCGGCGGTATCGGGGTCGGTCTCGACGATCGCGGCGTGCGCCCCGTTGGCGAAGGTGCAGCGCAGCGGCGAGTGGTAGTCGGTGCTCTCCAGCCCGGGCGCCTCGCCCTCGGCCACCGGCGGCCGGTCGTGGCCGGCGGCGGCGCCGAACTGGGTCGCGGCGGCCGAGGCGGCGTCGAAGGCGTAGCGCAGCGGGTTGGCCAGCACCGCGGCCGTGCCCAGCTCGACGCCGTGGGCGGGGCTGCCCTTGACCTGGATGCGCCCCTGGCGGCACTCCAGGTCGCCGGGGTCGGCCTCCAGCGCATCGGCGGCGATGCGCAGCGCCTTCTCCCGGACCCGGCGGGCCGCCAGCGCGACCGCGCTGCCGCTGGTGACCGCGCCGCGCGAGGCGAAGGTGCCCACCGAGTAACCCATGCGCCGGGTGTCGCCGGTGGTCACCTCGACGTCGGCGAGCGGGATGTCCAGCTCGTCGGCGACGATCTGGGCGAGCACCGTGCCGTGCCCCTGGCCCTGACTGGTCAGCCCGGTGGCCACCCGCACCTTGCCGCTGGTCTCGACCTGCACGTGGCCGCCCTCGTAGGGGCCGGGGCCCGTGCCCTCGACATAGCAGGCAACGCCGATGCCCACGCGCCGCCCCTCGCGGCGGGCCCGTTCGCGCAGGCCGGCGAAACCGGGCCAGTCGACCAGGTCGCCGATCATCTCCAGCATCCGCGGGTAGTCGCCGGAGTCGTAGATCAGCGGTCGGCCGTCCTGGAACAGCAGGCCCTGGTCGTAGGGCATCTCGGCGGGTGTGATGACGTTGGCCGCGCGCACCTGCAGCCGGTCCAGGCCCAGGTGGTCGGCGATGGCGTCCATGGTGCGCTCCATCGCGAAGACGCCTTGCGGGCGGCCGGCACCGCGGTAGGGGGTGACGATGGCGGTGGTGGTGTACAGGCTGCGGAACTCCACCCGGTAGGCGCCGGGTTTGTAGGGCCCCAGCAGCTGGGTGGAGGTCACGATCGGCACGATGACGCCGTAGGGCAGGTAGGCGCCGTTGTCGTGCAGGATGTCGGTGTCGAGCCCGAGCAGCCGCCCGCTGTCGTCGAAGCCGACGCGAACCCGCTGGCGCTGGGCGCGTTCGTGGGCGGCGGCGACAAAGTGTTCGCGGCGGTCCTCGACCCACTTGACCTCGCGGCCCAGCCGGCGCGCGGCCCAGGGCACCATGACCTCCTCGGGCCAGGGGTGCACGATCTTCACGCCGAATCCGCCGCCGACATCGGGCACCACCACCTCGACCTGGCCCAGCGCCAGCTCCAGTTTGGCGGCCACAGCGGCGCGCACTCCGGTTGCGGTCTGGGTGGAGCTGTAGACGCGCAGCCGGCCGCCGTCGGTACCGGTGGCGCTGGTGTCCGGCTCCCAGCGCGCGTAGACCCCGCGCCCCTCCAGCGGGGTGGCGGCGGAGCGCTCGATGTCCAATTCGAGTTCCAGGGTGTTGGGGGCGGCCGCGATGGCGGCGGGGGCATCGCCCACCTCTTGGACGAGGCTGGCGGCGACGTTGTCGGCCATGCCCTCGTGCACGGTCCGCTCGGCGGCGACGGCGGCGTCGATGCCGACCACGGCCGCGCCCACCTCGTAGTCCACCCGGATGCGGGCCGCGGCGTCCTCTGCGGCGTAGCGGTCGGCGGCCACCACCATGGCGACCGGCTCGCCGACGTGGTGCACGTGCTCGCGGGCCAGCGCATAGGGGGTGCGTCCGTCGATGATGGCGGGGTGGGGTATCAGCAGCGGCAGCGGCTCGGCCATCGCGCCGGCCAGATCCTCGTGGGTGTAGATCGCGATGATCCCGTCGACGTCCACGGCATCGGCGGCGTCGATACCGCGGATGCGGGCACGGGCGTGCGGACTGCGTACGAATGCGGCCGCGCAGGCGCCGCCGCCCAGATCGTCCAGGAAGGCGCCGCGGCCGGCCACTAGGCGGGCGTCTTCGCTGCGCTGGACGGGCGCTCCGAACATGCGGGTGTTCACGGGCGGCCTCCGCTGCTCGGGCCGGCACCGGGCGGTGGCGGTGCGGGTGCGCCGGAGGTGCCGGTCGGCGTGTCGTCCTCAGCGGGGCGGCGCGCGCCGGGCACGCCGGGCGCTGCGCCGGATGCGCTGTGTTCGCTGTGCTCGCCGAGCGCGTCGGACCCGTCGGCCTTGCGGGCTTGCTCGCGGGCGATCTCCGCGGTGCGCAGCACGGCGGCGACGATGTTCTGGTAGCCGGTGCAGCGGCACAGGTTGCCGGTGACCGCCTCGCGGGCGTCGTCCTCGGTGGGGTCGGGATGGTCGCGCACGTAGGCCGCGACAAGGGTGAGAAACCCCGGGGTGCAGAACCCGCACTGCAGCGCGTGGCACTCGGTGAAGGCCCGCTGGACCGGGTGCGGGGCGCCGCTGGGCCCGGCCAGCCCTTCGGCGGTGGTGATGTCGGTGTACTCGGCGGCGCTGACCGCCAGCATCAGACAGGACCGCACCGGCTGGGAATCGGCCAGTACGGTGCAGGCGCCGCAGACCCCCTGCTCGCAACCGACATGGGTGCCGGTGAGGCCCAGGTCGTGGCGCAGGCAGTCCGAGAGCAGGCGGCGTACGGGCACCCGGACGGTGTGCCGTATCCCGTTGACGCGCAGCCGGACGCGGTGCAGCTCTCCGCTGCCGGTGCCGTGCCCGCTGTCCGGGCCGGTGCTGTGCTCGGTCATGTGCTCGCTCCGCTGAAGGTGTCGGGGGCGGCGGGCCGCGCGGCCGGCGCGGCCGCCGCGGGTGCTGCGGCCGCCGCGTCGGTGTCCTTGCCCGCTGCGTCCTTACCTGCGGCGTCCTTGGTG
>NZ_BAAGYZ010000051.1:0-5626 GCF_054778995.1 Streptomonospora sediminis | reverse complement strand
GTGAGCACCCGGGCCAGGTGGCGGCGGTAGTCGGCACCGGCGTGGATGTCGCCGTCGGGGTCGGTCTGCGCCGCGGCGGCGTCGGCCGCTTGAGCGAAAACTCCGGAACCGGGTTCGCGGCCGGCCGCGTGCGCGGTGAGGTCGACGACGAGCGGGACGGGCGCCACCGAGATCAGGCAGCAGCGGGCGGAGGCGATGGCGCCGTCGGCGCCGATGGCGACCGCGGCCGCCACCCCGCACAGCGCGTAGTCGCCGTGGCGGCGGGCGGTCTCGGTGAAAGCGGTGCCGGTGCCCGGATCGGGCCGGGGGAACCGCGCCGCCACCGCGATCTCGCCGGGGGCCAGCGCGGTCTCCATGGGACCCGTGATGAACTCGGCGGCGGGCACCGACCGGTCCCCTGCCGGGCCGCGGATGTCGACGGTGCCGCCCAGCAGCGCCAGCACGGCGGGCATCTCGGCCGCAGGGTCGGCGTGGGCGATGCTGCCGACCGTGGTGCCCCGGTTGCGGATGACGGGGTGGGCCACCAGCCGCAGCCCCTGCCGCAGCAGCGGGACGGCCTCGGCGGCGGCCGGGTCGGCCTCCAGCTGCGAGTGCCGCACCAGGGCGCCGACGCGCACGCCGCCGGGCCCGACGCTTATCCCGTCCAGGCCGGCGACCCGGTTGATGTCGATCAGGACCGCGGGGTCGGCCAGCCGCATGTTCAGCAGCGGGATCAGGCTCTGCCCGCCCGCCAGGATCTTGCCCTGGGCTCCCGCCTCGGCCAGCAGGCCCACGGCCTCGTCCAGGCCGGTGGGCGCGTGGTAGGCGAACGGCGGTGGCTTCACGGCTCTCCTCTCGCTGCGAGCCCGCGGGGGTGGGCGGCGGCCGGCCGCCGCCCACCGCACGGGTCAGCCGCCCGTGCCGGACCCCTCGGGTCCTTCCTTCCCGGTACTTTCCTGCTCGGCACCTTCCTTTCCGGCGGCGCGGGGGCCGGTGCCGCCGGTGTCGGCGGCGCCGTCCTGCGGCGCGGTGTCGACGCCGCTGCCCAGCACCACCCCGGCGCCGGAGTCGGCGGGCCCGTGCCGGTCGCCGGTGCCGCTGGTGGCCGCCGCGGGCCGCATGGCCGCCGGAGCCAGGTGGTACAGGGCGTGGTAGCCGACCAGGATGATGATCGTGCCCAGGGCGATGCCTTCGAGCGCGAAGCCCTCGGTGATGTGCAGGCTGACCCCGCCGATCCCGGCGATCAGCCCTGCGGCCAGCGGCACGAGCACGATCGGGTTGCCGAAGTCGACGCGGTTCTCCACCCAGATCTTGGCGCCGAGCAGGCCGATCATGCCGTAGAGCACGACGGTGATACCGCCGAGCACCCCGGAGGGGGTAGCGGCGACGAGTTCGCCGAATTTGGGGCAGAGGCCGAACAGGATCGCCGCGATCGCGGCGACGTAGTAGGCGGCGGTGGAGTAGACGCGGGTGGCGGCCATGACACCGATGTTCTCGGCGTAGGTGGTGGTGGGCGAGCCGCCGACCGCGCTGGCCAGGGTGGTTGCCAGACCGTCGGCGAAGATCGCGCGGCCCATGTAGGGGTCGAGGTCGTCGCCGGTCATCTCCTGGACGGCTTTGACGTGTCCGGCGTTCTCGGCGATCAGCGCGATGACGGCGGGCAGCGCGACCAGGATCGCCGAGGTCTGGAAGTCGGGGGCGTGGAATTCGGGCAGGCCCAGCCAGGCGGCATCGCCCACGGCGCCGAGGTCGACACGGGGTGCCGTGCCGCCGCCTTCGCCCGCGGGCAGCGGGGCCGCGCCGAAGACCAGGTCGAAGATCCATGACAGCGCGAAACCGAAGACCAGGCCGAGCAGGATGGTGATGCGGCCCAGGAAGCCGCGCAGCAGCACGGTGGCCAGGATGACGAAGGCCATGGTGAGCAGGCCGACCCACTGGTCGAAGGGCCAGTAGCTCTCGGCCACCACCGGTGCGAGGTTGAACCCGATCAGCATGACAACCCCGCCGGTGACCGCGGGCGGGAACGCCGCGAGCACGGCGCGGGGGCCGAGCAGGTGGATGGCGATCCCGGCGAGGGCGAGCGCCAGGCCGGCGACCAGGATCGCGCCGGTGAGCACGGCCGGGTTGGTGCCCTGCGGGGAGATGGCGGTCGCCGCGGCCACGAAGGAGGCGCTGGAGCCGAGGTAGCTGGGTATGCGCCCCTGCACGATGAGCAGGAAGAGGATGGTGGCGGCGTCCGACATCATGATCGCCAGGTTGGGGTCGAGGCCCATGATGACGGGGAAGACGAACGTCGCGCCGAACATGGCGACGACGTGCTGGGCGCCCAGGCCCGCTGTGCGTCCCCAGGAGAGGCGCTCGTGGGGCCGGACCACCTCGCCGGGCGGCGGGGCGCTGCCGTCGCCGTAGAGCTTCCACCGCAAGCCGAGGTTCACTGGGTCCTCCACCGTGACAAGTCCGAAGCGACCGGGGGCGTTAGCAGCCCGTGCGGGGCGGGCGCCCGGTTCGGCGGGTCAATGTGGCGTGATCCACTTCACTTCCGGGCAACCCTAGGCGCCGGACACGGCAACGGCACGGGCGACATCTGCCAAGGGACCGCCCGACCGTTGGCGAAGTCCGGCTTCCGGTCGCGTGTGCCCTCTCAGTCCGGCACACCTTTGTGACAGCGCCGTCGCCGGGCGGTTTCGCAGCGGTACCGATATCGGCGCACGTCCGCGCGGGGGTTCTGGGATGGTGTTCGGCAATGATCATGCAGGAATGCCAAATATTGGAGCTGAGATGGACATTTCTGCATGGTCATCGTGATCATCGTTGCGCCGGTTCACTCCTGCAGGGCGCGCATGCGTACCACGCGCAGGGCGACCATGAGGTTGAGGCGCAGGTGGGGGTCGGAGCTGAACGGGCCCAGCATCCGCTCCAGCTTGCCGATCCGGTAGCGCAGCGTGTTGTAGTGGAAGTGCAGCAACCGCGCGGTCTCGGCGACGTTGAGGTTGTTGTCCAGCAGTGTTTCCAGGGTCCTGCGCAGGTCGTCGGTTTCGGCCGAACCGGTTTCGGCGAGTTCGCCCAGGGTCTCGGCAGTGAACGACCGCAGCTCGGCGCCGTCGGGGATCTGGCTGAGCAGCCGGTAGATGCCAAGGTCGTCGAACTCGGCCACCGCTCCGGGGCCGTGCATCCGCCGCCCCACCCGCGCGGCCTGGCGGGCCTGGTCGTAGGCGCGGGGCAGCTCGGCCGGGGTGGCCGCCACCCGGCTGATGCCGGTGGCGAACGGGCGCCGCCCCCCGCCGCCGTCGCCGGCGACCCTGGCGATGACCGAGCGCACCAGCTGCGCCGGGCCGCCGCCGGCGCCCGTACCGCCGCTGTCGGCGCCCATCAGCACCACGACCTCCTGGCTGTAGCCGACCACGGCGGCGCCGGGGTCGCGTTCGCGCACCGCCATGCTCCAAGCGCCGGCGAACCGCTCGTGGGCGGGCCGCAGGTCGCCGGCCGCGGGTACGGCGGTAGCGGACTCGGAGTCGAGCTCGGCGACCACGGCGATCAGCGGCCGGTCGATGTCCCAGCCCAGGCCGGCGCAGTGGCGGACGGCGTGGTCGCCGTCGCCGGCGCGCCCGGCCAGCAGGTCGCGCAGGAAGTCGCCGCGGTACTTGCCCTCGACCGCGGACACCGCCAGGTCGCGGGTGATGACCAGGGCGGCGGTGGCCGCTGCCCGCTCCAGCAGGTGCACGTCGGCCGGCTCGGCGCTGCGCCCGCTGGTGATGAGCACGACGCGGCCGTGGTCGAGGGTGCCGGCGAGGACGGGAACCTGGACCACTCTCGGGTCCTCGTCGTCCAGGGCGCGCACGCCGTGCTTGAAGTTCTCCACCTTGAAGCGGCCGCCCGCGGGGTCGAAGCACACCGGGTCGGCCAGCACCGCCCCGTCCATCCCGGAGCGGGCCAGCACGCGCCCGTCGGGGGTGGTGACCATGACGCCGCCGTCGAGCAGGTCCGGAAGCTTGCCGGTGATCGCCTCCAGGCCGCCGCCGGCCAGGATGACGTCGACGAGGACCCGGTGGACCTCCTCGGCGCGGGCCAGGGTGGCGGCCTGCCGGTTGAGGATGTCGGTGAGCAGCTGGTTGAGCACGTCGTCGAAGGCCACCGCCCCGCCCAGGCGCAGCAGCGGCAGCCCGAGCGAGTCGGCGGTGCGCAGCACCTCGGCGGGCAGCGTGTCGACGTAGCGGCCCAGTTTGATCGCGACGGCGGCCAGCCCCCGCTCGTCGAGGTCGCGCACCAGCTCGGCCAGGTCGCCCGCGCTGCGCAGCGGGTACCCGGTGGTGAGCAGCAGCTCGTCGGGCTTGACCCACGGCAGGATGTCGGGGACCTCCATGACGTTGAGCCGCCGGATCATCCGGTCCAGACCTGCCGCTCCTGCCAGCACCTCGGTCCCCGCAAGGCTCGACAGGCTCAGCGCATCGGCGACCGAAAGCCCGCGCGCCAAGGTGCTCGCCGAGTGCACATGCTCGGCACTCGGCAGATCCTGTCCAGCCCCCGACCGATCATTGGCAAGGTTTTCCATGGGTCGACGATAACCCCCGGCATAGCGTCGGCAATTGAGTCCGCCCGGGCCCGCGGCGGCGCGCAGGGGAGGGTGCCATGGCAGCTCAGCCGCCGATCGGCACGGCGTCGCCGCCGGTCAGCGCCGCACCCGCGATCCGGGGTGCCGCCGCGGGCACCGGCGCCGCGCTGGAGGTGCACCGCGTCCCCGCGCCCGGGCGCGTCGTCCCGGCGGCGGAGCGCGTCTGGCCTGCGGCGGCGCCTTCCGCGCTTTATGACATTGTGAGCGGCCCATTTCGGCCGCCGCGAATACTGGGCGTGTCACGTCTGGCGGTCTACCTTGAAGTCGAGGGCCCGCACGGGGCGACGGCGATCGCTCTCCTGGCACGAGACACCGCCCGGTTGCCCAACGGGCCGGCCCTTGTCGGCACGCAGAGCGTGGGGCCGTTCGCTGACGTCGCATCGGCAACGTCGGTACGCATCGGTCGATGCTCCGCAGTGTCCGACGGCCCCACCGGCCCGCGTACCGTCCACGCGGGCCGGTGGCGGTGTCCGCCCCGGCCGCGGGCACCGCGCAGGCACCACCCGCCCGCGGCAACCGCCGAAGCGGCCCGCGCGCTCGGCATCGACCACACCTCTGGCACCGGCCTGGCGCTGGGCATGCCCGCAGGCGCCAAAGCGGTACTGCGCGGCCAGGGCACCGCCTCCGGCCGGAAGCCGCCCGCCGACCCGGCACGGCCGCGCCCGGCCCGCGCCCGCCACCACCGCAGCCCGATTCCAGGGAGCCCGCCATGACCGCGGAACCGGCGGCCACCACCCGGGTGGAAGTGCGCAAGGGCGCCTATCGCGACTCGGTGGCGCTGATGAGCGTCACCCGCGACGTCACCGCCGCCGACGGCGTCGAAGCGGCACTGGTGGCCATGGGCACCGGCTTCAACCTGGGCATCCTCGCCGAGATGGGCGGCACCGCCCCTGAGGGGACCGGGCCCGACGATCTGGTCATCGCGGTGCGGGCCGCCGGCGGCGAGGCCGCTGCGGCGGCGCTGGCGGTGGCCGACGAGCGGTTGGCCGCCGTGTCGGCGCCGGCGGGCGGCGGCGGTTCCGGGGCCGGCGCCGGGGG
>NZ_BAAGYZ010000050.1:0-8742 GCF_054778995.1 Streptomonospora sediminis | reverse complement strand
AACAACGGATGACCCACCACCTCAATCCCCGCACCACCCACCACACCCCCACCAACCCCACCCACCACCGGCCAAAACCGCTCCCGCTGAAACGCATACAACGGCAAACCGACCGCGGCCGGCGCCGACTCGGCGAATGCGGCGCTCCAGTCGACCGCGACACCGCGCACGTGGGCTTCAGCAAGCGATGTCAGGAACCGGCGCAGCCCTCCTTCGCCGCGGCGAAGCGACCCGATTCCCGTTCCGCGGGCGCCGGTGCTTTCGATGGTTTCCTGCACCGCCATTGAGAGCACCGGTTGCGGGGACATCTCCAGGAAAACGTCGCCGCCCGCTGCGAGAAGGCTCTGCACGGCGGATGCGAACCGCACCGGTTGCCGGAGGTTGCGGTACCAGTATTCGGCGTCCAATTCCGGACCCGCCACGTACCGGGAATCCACCGTCGAGAAGAACGGGATCTCCACCGGCACAGGGGCCAGATCGGCGAGCGCCGCCAGGATTTCGCCGCGGATCGTTTCCACCTGGGCTGAATGCGAGGCGTAGTCGACCGGAATGCGGCGTGCCCGTACCTCGCGCGCCGTCCACTCTTCGACCAGTTCGTCCAGGGCCTCGCAGTCACCCGCGACCACGACCGACGACGCCCCGTTGGCGGCGGCGATGGAGATCCGGCCGGCCAGCCGGGAGATGTCGCGTTCCACCTCGTCTTCGGGCAGCGCCACCGAGGCCATTCCGCCGGAACCCGCCAGTGCGGCCAGCTCCTTGCTGCGCAGCGCGGCGATCCGTGCGGCGTCCTCCAGAGATAGCGCGCCTGCCACGTACGCAGCCGCGATCTCGCCCTGGCTGTGCCCGACGACGGCGGTCGGCCGCACGCCGTAGGCCTGCCAGAGCTCCGCCAGCGAGACCATCACCCCGAACAGGGCGGGCTGCACCACGTCGACCCGGTCCAGGGCGGGCGCTGCGGGATCCTCGCGCAGGACCGCGCTAAGGGACCAGTCCACGAACGGCGCCAGCGCCCGCTCGCAGGCGGCGATCCGGTCCGCGAAGACAGGGGAGGACTCCAGCAGCTCGCCCGCCATCCCCGCCCACTGCGCCCCCTGGCCGGGGAAGACGAACACCGCGTTGCCGGTCAGATCCGCCGCGCCCTCGATGACGTCCGGGGAAGGGGTGCCCTCGCCCAGCGCGGCCAGCGCAGCGGTCAGCTCGTCCCTCGACCCGCCGAGCGCAACCGCGCGGTGCGGCAGCGAGGCGCGGGTGGTGGCCAGCGAGAAACCGACGTCGGCGGTGGGCTCGTCGCGGGTGGCCACATGGGTGCGGAGCCGTTCGGCCTGGCGGCGCACTGCCTCGGCGTCCGTCGCGGACAGGATCCACGGCACAATGTCGGGTTCCGTCCGGTCGGGCTCGGGCTGCGGGTCCGGCTGGGAAACGCCTTCGAGGATCACGTGCGCGTTCGTGCCGCTGACACCGAACGCGGAGACCGCGGCCCGGCGCGGGCGCCCGTTCTCCGGCCACGCGCGCCGCCGGCGCAGCAGCTCCACCCCGCCGGATGACCAGTCCACCTGCGATGTGGGCTCGTCCGCGTGCAGCGTGCGGGGAAGCTCGCCGCGGCGCATCCCCTCGATCATCTTGATCACGCCGGCCATCCCCGCTGCGGCCTGCGTGTGCCCGATGTTGGACTTCACCGACCCCAGGTACAGCGGGTGGTCGGCCTGGTCCCGGCCGTAGGTGGCCATCAGCGCCTGGGCCTCGATCGGGTCGCCCAGTGCCGTGCCCGTGCCGTGCGCCTCCACCGCGTCCACCGCGCCCGCGGGCACGCCCGCGTCGGCGAGCGCGTGGGTGATCACCCGCTGCTGCGACGGGCCGCTCGGCGCCGTCAGGCCGTTCGACGCACCGTCCTGGTTGACCGCGGACCCGCGGACGACGGCCAGAACACGGTGGCCGCGGCGTTCGGCGTCGGACACCCGCTCGACCACGAGCACACCGATCCCTTCGGACCACACGATGCCGTCGGCGCCCTCGGCAAAGGGCTTGCACCGGCCGTCGCCGGCCATACCGCCCTGCCTGCCGAACTCCTTGAGCGCCCCCGGCGTCGACATGACCGTGACACCGCTCGCCAGCGCCGCCGAGCATTCGCCCCGCCGCAGCGCCTGCACGGCGCAGTGCAGCGCCACCAGCGACGACGAGCATGCGGTGTCCACCGAGAGTGCGGGCCCTTCGAGGCCGAACACGTAGGCCACCCGCCCCGACAGGACCGAGGCGAGGTTGCCGGTTGCGACGTGGCCGGCCACGTCCGCGTCGGCGCCGGCCCCGTTGAGTAGCGCGGCGTAGTCCTGGCCGCTCGTTCCGACGAACACGCCGGTGTCGGAACCCCGCAGGCCGGTCGGTGCGATACCCGCCGACTCCAACGCCTCCCAGGAGCACTCCAGCAGGAGCCGCTGCTGCGGGTCCATCGCCAGTGCCTCGCGCGGGGAAATTCCGAAGAGCCGGGGGTCGAAGTCGGCGGCGCCGTCGAGAAAACCGCCGACGGGCGGGGCGTCGGCCTCCGCCAGTTCGGCCGCGTCCCAGCCCCGGTCGCTTGGCACCTCGGTGATGGCGTCGGCCTCGTCGCGGACGAGCCGCCACAGCTCCTCGGGAGTGGAGACGCCGCCGGGGTAGCGGCAGGCCATCCCCACGACCGCGATCGGCTCGCCCTGCTGCAATTCGAGTTCGCGAACACGGCGGTTGGCATTCTTCAGATCGCTGGTCGCACGCTTGAGGTACTCCCGGAGTTTCTGCTCGTCACTCACCGAAACACTCCTCGATAATGTTTTGCATAGCGCGCAAACTCCCGCGCCTGCGTTGACCGCAGGTTGTCCGGCCGCAATCGGCCCGGGAGAAAACTCTGGCCAGGTTCCGTTAATGCGTTCCGAGTTCGCCGTCTAGCGCGTCGAAAAGCTCGTCGTCTGTTGCGTCACTGAGGTCGTCGGGACTGTCGTCCATTGCGGTGTGCGGCCGCGTTCTTCCGTTGAGCTGCAGCAGCATCTCGTTCAGGTGCCGCTCGGCGGTCAGCCGATCGGTCGCGGACAGGTCGGTGGCGGCGAGGCCGGCGCGCAGGCGGTCCAGGTCGGCCAGGACCGATTGCGAGGCCAGCGCCTGCTCGCCGCCGCCGATCTCCCGGTACAGGTGGTCGGCGAGGGCGGACGGGGTCGGGTGGTCGAAGACCAGGGACGCCGGGAGTGCGGCCCCGGTGGCGGAAACGAGGGCGTCGCGCATTTCGACCGCGGTGAGCGAGTCGAACCCCAGTTCCTTGAACGCCTGGCCGTCGGGGACGTGCGCGGCATCGGTGACCCCGAGTACGGCTGCCGCCCGGCTGCGGACCAGGTTGAGCACTTCTTGGCGCCGTTCCGGTTCCGGGAGTCCGGCGAGCCGCCGCTGGAACTCCGGCTCGGAACCGGTACTCGTCCCGGTGCCCGGCGCGGTTTCCAGCGCATTGCGCGCCTGCCGCAGCTCGTCGAACAGTGCGGTGGTGCGCAGTGCGGTAAAGGAGGGCAGGAACCGTGCCCAATCGACGTCGGCGAACACCACGGAGGAGTCGCCGGCATCGATTGCGCGCTGCAGGCCGGCGATGGCGAACGAGGGGTCGAGCAGGGCCAGGCCGCGCTTGGTCAGCGCGTCTTCGGCGCCCGGTTCGCTCGCCATGCCGCCCCCTGCCCACGGGCCCCACGCGATCGAGGTCGCCGGCAGCCCTTGGGCACGGCGGCGGGCGGCCAGCGCGTCGAGGTGGGCGTTGGCCGCCGCGTAGCCCGCCTGCGCACCGCTGCCCCACACCGCGGCGATGGAGGAGAACAGCACGAACACCTCAAGGGGGAGGTCGCGGGTCAGCTCGTGCAGGTGCTGGGCGCCGCGCACCTTGGCGGTTGTGACCGCGGCGAGTTCGGCCGGACCGATCTCGTCCACGGGCCGGAACTCGCCGGCCCCGGCGGCGTGGATGACACCGGTGAGGGGGTGCTCCGCGGGGATCGCGGCGAGGGCGGCCGCGAGCTGGTCCCGGTCGGCGACGTCGCACCGGGCGATGGTGATCGCGGTGGTGCTGGACCCGGACCCGGTGAGCTCTTGCTCCAGCCCGGGGGCGTGGTCGGCGCCGCTCCGGCTCAGCAGCAGCACGTTGTCGGCCCCCCGGAGGACCAGCCACCGGGCCACCTCGATGCCCAGCGCACCGGTTCCCCCGGTGACCAGGACGGTCCCGCGCGGCTGCCAGTGGTGTTCGGGCGCAGCGGCGCGGCGTTGTACGACCCGGCACCCGTAGGCGGTGGTTCCCCGGACTGCGACCTGGTCGTGCCGGTACCGGCCATCAAGGAGGTCGCACAGGGTGTCGAAGTCGGCCTCGCCGATCCGTTCCGGCAGGTCGGCGAGGCCACCCACCAAGGCGGGGTGTTCCAGGGCGGCCACGCGGCCGAATCCCCGCACCTGTGCCTGGTCCGGGTCGGTCGGCGAATCCGCGGTGGTCGCGTTCACCGCGTTGCGGGTCAGGCACCACAGCGGACCGGGCAGCGACACGTCGCGGAGGGCCTGGACCAGTGCCGCGGTGGCGGCGAGTCCCCGGTGCACCGCCGGCGCGTCGGGGTGGCCGCCTGCAGCGGTGCCGAGCAGCGAAAGGCAGCCGATCTCCGTGTTGCCGGTGGCGGTGCCAGAGCCGTAGGCGCTGCCGTCGCCGCGGTTGCGGAGCGCGTCGGCCGCTTCGCCGATCCGTTCCCGCAGGTGGGCGCGGTCGAGTCGGCCGATGCGCAGGAGGCGGACCGACGCACCGCGCGCACTGAGGGTTTCGGCCAGTCGGGTGGCGATCGTGTCGGGCTCGTCCAGGTTGCCAAATTCGTCCGTGGTGGTGTTGACGGTTTCATCGTGGGCGGGTGCAAGGACCAGCCAGGCGCGATCGGACCCGGTGCCGCCGGTTTCCCGGGGCAGCGGACGCCAGTCGACGTGGTATCGGCAGTCCGCGACCGGGTCGGCCGGTTCGGGGTCGTGGCACAGCCAGTAGTGGTCGCGTTGGAAGGGGTAGGTGGGCAGGTCGACCCCTGCCGGCGAGGAACCGGTCGGGTCGTGGGTGCCGGTGATGACGGCGGGCCAGTCGACGGCCGCGCCCTCCACATACAACCGGGCCACCGCAGTCAACAGGGTCTCGGCCTCAGGCCGATCACGGCGCTGGGTCCCCACCACCACCGCCCCCGGCGCGACCTCACCCACCGCCGGCACCAACACCGCATCCGGACCCACCTCCACAAACCGGCCCACACCCCGTTCCACCAGATCGGCCACCCCCGCCCCGAACCGGACCGGCCGGCGCACATGCGAAACCCAATACTCCACCGAACACAGCAACTCCGGATCCGCCAGTTCCCCCGTCAGGTTCGACACCACCGGCAGTTCGGGGCGGTGGAACGCGACCTGTTCCAGGGCCCGGGCGAACTCGGCCACCATCGGATCCATCCGCGGCGAATGGAACGCATGACTCACCCGCAACCACCGCGTCTTACGACCCCAGGAAGCAACCGTGCCTTCGATCCCGCCGACCGGATCCGCATCACCCGAAACCACCACCGAACCCGGACCGTTGACCGCCGCCACCCCCACCCGATCGGCCAGGCCCTCCAGCAGCGGAAGCACTTCCTCCTCCGTCGCCTGCAGCGACACCATCGCCCCACCCGCAGGCAACGCCTGCATCAACCGCCCCCGCGCCGCCACCACCGCACACGCATCCCGCAACGACCACACCCCCGCCACATAAGCGGCCGCGAACTCGCCCACCGAATGGCCCATCACGTAATCGGGCGTGATGCCCCAGGACTCCAGCAGCCGGAACAACCCGACCTCGAAGGCGAACAACGCCGGCTGGGCAATCCCCGTCTCATCCAGCGACTCCCCCGAGAACATCGCCTCCCGCAACGGGCCGTCCAGCAGCACATCGAAATGCGCACACACCTCATCCACCGCCGCCGCGAACACCCGATACCGCGCATACAGGTCCCGGCCCATCCCCGGCCACTGCGCCCCCTGACCCGAGAACACCACCGCCAACGGCGCCTGACCCGCGGCACCACCGCCGCGGACGACGTTCCCGGCGGTACCGCCCCCGGCCACCGCACCCAACCCGGCCAGCAGCTCTTCCCGGGTCGAGCCCAGCACCACCGCGCGGCGGCCCAACCCCGCCCGCGACCGCGCCAACGACCACGCCACATCCACCACCGGCAACTCCGCCACCGGACCGTCCGGGGCGCCCAACTGCGCCGCCCGCGCCCCCAACCCCGCACCATCCCGCGCCGACACCACCAACGGCACCGGATGCTCGAAATGCGTATCCGCGTTCGCCGCCGCTGCAATCGGGGAGATCGGTGGAGCTGCGGTTCCGTCGCCGGAGGCGCCCGCACTGTCGGCCTGTTCCAGCAGCACATGGGCGTTGGTGCCGCTGATCCCGAATGAGGACACCCCCGCCCTGCGCGGGCGGCCGTTGCGCTCCCACGGCCGCGATTCGCTCAGCAGCCGCACGGCTCCCGCCGACCAATCCACGTGCGGCGACGGCACCTCCGCATGCAGCGTCTTCGGCAACCGGCCGTGCCGCATCGCCTCCACCATCTTGATCACCCCCGCCACACCGGCGGCCGCCTGCGTGTGCCCGATGTTGGACTTGACCGACCCCAACCACAACGGGTCCTCGCCGGGCCGGTCCGCCCCATAGGTCGCCAGCAGCGCCTGGGCCTCGATCGGATCGCCCAGCGACGTCCCGGTGCCGTGGGCTTCGACCGCATCGACCTCCGCGGCCGATACCCCGGCCCCGGCCAGCGCCTGCCGGATCACCCGCTGCTGTGCGGGACCGTTCGGCGCGGTCAGCCCATTGGAGGCCCCGTCCTGGTTCACCGCGGACCCGCGGACCACGGCCAGGACCGGATGGCCCAACCGCCGCGCATCCGAGAGATGTTCCAGCACGAGCATGCCCGCGCCTTCCGACCAGCCGGTGCCGTCCGCGCCTTCGCCGAACGCCTTGCACCGGCCGTCGGCCGCCAACCCGCCCTGGCGCCCGAACTCCACAAAGGCACCGAGGGTGGCCATTACGGTCACGCCGCCCGCCAACGCCAGCGAACACTCCCCCCGCCGCAACGCCTGCACCGCCCAATGCAACGCCACCAACGACGACGAACACGCCGTATCCACCGAAACCGCCGGCCCCTCCAGGCCCAGGGCGTAGGAGACCCGGCCCGACGCCACACTCGGCGCCGACCCCGTCAACCCATAGCCGCGGGCCGCCTCCTCCCGCGACGCCTCCACCGCCGACTGATAACCCGAATACGTCACCCCCAAAAACACACCCGCATCACACCCCCGCAAACTCGCCGGATCGATCAACGCACGCTCCAACGCCTCCCACGAACACTCCAACGCCAACCGCTGCTGCGGATCCATCGCCAACGCCTCACGCGGCGAAATCCCGAAAAACCCCGCATCAAACGCCCCCGCCGCATCCAAAAACCCCCCCGTCTCCCGCACCGCCCACCCCCGGTCCCCCGGCGACGGGCCGATCGCATCACCACCGGACTCCACCAGCGACCACAACTGCTCCGGCCCACACACACCCCCCGGAAACCGGCACCCCATCCCCACAATCGCGACCGGCCCACCCGCATCGAGACCTTGCGGCTCAGCAACCCGAACCCGCGCGCCAGCCGGTTCCGCACCGACCAACTCCTCCAACACATGCACCGCAAGCCGCTGCGGCGTCGGGAAATCGAACACCGCCGACGCCGCCAACGACGCCCCCGTCGCCGCACACACCCGATCCCGGAACTCCACCGCCGTCAGCGAATCGAACCCCAGATCCCGAAACGACCGGTCCACATCCAAACCCGCCCCGTCACCGTGGCCCAACACCACGGCACCATGCTCACGGATCAACTCGACCAGCACCCGCTCCTGCTCCACCCGCGGACGCCCGACCAAATCGGCCACCAGGCCGCCGGCCCTGCCGCCGGCGAACGGTTCGGCACGGAGTTCGGTACGGAGGGCCGGACCGGCTTCAGGGATCTCCTCGAACAGCCGCTCCATTCCGGCCGCGGCGAACGCCGACGCCAACCGGGACCAGTCCACATCGGCCACCACGGCATGGGCATCGCCACCCGCCACGACCCGGCCCAACGCGGCGATACCGATCTCCGGCGTGATCCGCGACAGGCCCAGCCGGTGCAGATGCTCGATGGTCCCGCCGTCGGAGACCATTCCGCCGCCTTCCCAGGGCCCCCAGGCGACGGCCGTGCCCGCCAGGCCGACGCAACGCCGGTAGGCGGCCAGTCCGTCCAGAAACGCATTGCCCGCGGCATAGGCGCCCTGGCCACCCGAGCCCCACACGCCCGAAATCGAGGTGAACAGAACGAACAACCCGAGATCGCAGCCGCGCGTGGCCTCATGCAGGTTCCACCCGCCCACCACCTTCGCCCGCGCCACCGCCGCGAACTCGTCCCACGTCAACTCATCCAACACCTGGTTCTGCACGGTTCCAGCCGCATGCACCACCCCGCGCAACGGCGGGCCACTCTCCTCGACCCGGGCAACCGCCGCGGACACACCCGCCGGATCGGCCACATCACACGCCATCACGTCCAGACCGATCCCGTTGCCCGCCAGAAAATCGCCGAGCTCGGTCAGGGCGTCGGCGTCTCCGGCGCCGCTGCGGCTGAGCAGCACCACCCGCGCCACATCCAGATCCGCCAACCACCGGGCCACCCG
>NZ_BAAGYZ010000049.1:0-32565 GCF_054778995.1 Streptomonospora sediminis | reverse complement strand
CCCGCCCCCACCCCCCACCGCCGCCACCACCGCTGTGCGCGCTATCCCGGGCCGGGCAGTAGCCGAATCGTCCCCAAACCCAGCAGTGCGAGTGGATCCAAGTACGTGCGGCCGTGCCGCAGGCCCCAGTGGAGGCACGGGTGCGGGCCGCAGTGGCGGGGCCGGGATGCGAGGGTGGCGACAACCTCGCCTGTTGTGACGCGCCGGCCCTGTTCGACCTGCGGCACGACCGGCAGGTAGGTGGTGCGCAGTGGACCGTGGGCGATGCTGAGGACCCCTGTTCCGGCGACGGTGCCGGCAAAGGCCACCCGGCCGTTTCCGGCGGCGCGGATCTCGGCGCCGGGTTCGGCCAAGAGGTCGGTGCCGCGGTGACCCGGCAGCCAGCGCTCGATCGGGGGGTCGAAGGGGCGCAGGACGTGCGGCTGCCGCGGTAGAGGCGTTCGCCACTCCCGCGCGCCCGCGCCCGCGGCCGCCACCGCCGGCGGGTTCCGCCGCGGTTCGGCCATCGCGGGCGGGTTTGCCAGCGGCGCCGGCAGCGTTGGCGGTACCACCAGCGCCTGCACCACCGGCACCACCAGCGCCACCAGCGCGAGCGCGGCCAGGCGGCGCAGGGCCGGGCCGGCGCGGGCGGGCAGGGCCGACCTGCCCCGGTGAGCGGGGGGCGCAGAGGTGCGGGGGAGCGGGAACAGGCGGCGAAGCTGCATTCCTCCAGCCTGCGGTGACGGCAGCCGGGCCGCCAGCCCGGTTCGCACCCTGTGGACGGCCGGGCGCCGCCGCGAGCGCGCGCCCGCTCCGGCGCGCGGACACGCTCCTGCAGCGGACCCAATCCGACGCGCCGGCCCCGCAACCCGTCAGCCACCGGTCGGTCACCGACCGGCTTGCGGGCGCGTGAGTCGGCGTGTTCCGGTCCTTGACACCGGCGGGCGTCCGTCGGTAGGCACCGGCGCACCGCGATGGCAGCTAGAATTCCATCAGGCTCAACATGAGCCGACCAATACGCACGCCTCACGTGCCTTCCATGCAAGGGGCCGCTCCCACGGTCCGAGCCGCCTGCGGCGGCGCGGCGGAGCGGTCGGGGCGTCAGGAAACAACCGGGGCGGGGCCATCCCGCCACACGAGGAGGACCGAGTCATGGCCACTGTCGTGACCATCCGTCAGCTGCTCGAAAGCGGCGTGCACTTCGGGCACCAGACACGCCGCTGGAACCCGAAGATGAAGCGCTTCATCTTCACCGAGCGCAACGGCATCTACATCATCGACTTGCAGAAGTCGCTGGCCTACATCGACCGCGCCTACGAGTTCGTCAAGGAGACGGTCGCCCACGGCGGCACCATCCTCTTCGTCGGCACCAAGAAGCAGGCGCAGGAGGCCATCGACGAGCAGGCCCGCCGCGTGGGGATGCCGTTCGTCAACCAGCGCTGGCTGGGTGGCATGCTCACCAACTTCTCCACGGTCCACAAGCGGCTTCAGCGCCTGAAGGAGCTTGAGGAGATCGACTTCGACGACGTCGCCGCCTCGGGGCTCACGAAGAAGGAGCTGCTCGGGCTGCGCCGCGAGAAGGAGAAGCTGGAGCGCACGCTCGGCGGTATCCGCGACATGGCCCGCGTGCCCAGCGCGGTGTGGATCGTGGACACCAAGAAGGAGCACATCGCGATCAGCGAGGCCCGCAAGCTGAGCATCCCGGTCGTGGCGATCCTGGACACCAACTGCGACCCCGACGAGGTCGACTACCCGATCCCGGGCAACGACGACGCCATCCGCAGCGTCAGCCTGCTCACCCGCGTGGTCGCCGACGCGGTCGCCGACGGCGTGCTCGCCCGTTCGGGTGCTTCGGCTCCCGCCGGCGCCGAGAAGACCGGCGACGAGCCGCTGCCCGACTGGGAGCGCGAGCTGCTGGAGAAGGGCGAGACCGCCGCCGAGACCCCGGCAGCCGAGGCCGCACCGGAGCAGGCCGCGCCGGCCGAGGCCCCGGCCGCCGCCGAGGAGACCGCGCCGGCTGCGGCCGCTGAGGAAACCCCGGCCGAGGTCCCCGCCGCGTCCGAGGCCCCCGCGGCCGAGGCCGAGGGCTCCAAAGAGGCCTGACGCCGCCCAGGCGATCGCCCGGCCCCCGCGCCCGACCGGCGCGGGGGCCATTCCGGGCCCCGGGGTGCAGGTGCGGCCCCGGGCCCGGTGAGACCCCGTCGAGACCACCGAGGGAATTAGAGAAACAGCTATGGCGAACTACACCGCCGCTGACGTCAAGAAGCTCCGTGACGCGACCGGCGCGGGCATGATGGACTGCAAGAAGGCGCTGGAGGAGAGCGACGGCGACTACGACAAGGCCGTCGAGTTCCTGCGGGTCAAAGGCGCCAAGTCGGTCGGCAAGCGCGCCGAGCGCTCCACCACCAACGGCCTGGTCGTGCTGAAGCAGGACAGCGACACATTCGCCGTGCTGGTCGAGCTCGGCTGCGAGACCGACTTCGTCGCGAAGAACGAGCAGTTCCAGCAGCTGGCCGCCGAGATCGCCGACTTCGTCGCCTCCAGCAGCGCTGAGGACCTCGGCGCGCTCGCCAACAGCGAGTTCGCCGACGGCAAGACCGTGCAGACCGTGATCGAGGAGCGCAGCGCCGTCATCGGCGAGAAGCTGGAACTGCGCCGCTTCGCCCGGTACGAGGGCGCCTACATCGCCAGTTACCTGCACAAGTCCGACCCCGACCTGCCCCCGACCATGGGTGTGCTCGTCGAGCTGGACAAGGCCGACGCCGAGGTGGGCAAGGACGTCGCCCAGCAGATCGCCGCGCTCGCGCCGTCCTACGTCGGCAAGGACGATGTCCCCGACGAGACCGTCGCCGAAGAGCGCCGGATCGCCGAGGCGACCGCCCGCGAGGAAGGCAAGCCGGAGCAGGCCCTGCCCAAGATCATCGAAGGCCGGGTGAACGGCTTCTTCAAGGACGCCACCCTACTCGCCCAGCCCTTCGTGAAGGACAACAAGAAGACGGTCCAGCAGATCGTCGACGAAGCCGGCGTCACCGTGCGCCGCTTCGAGCGCTTCAAAGTCGGCCAGTCCTAGTCGGGTTTGACATGATGGAGGTGTCGGGGTGCGCGCCACCCCGGCACCTTCGGTGGATCAGGCGGGGATCGGACCGGCGGAGGATCGGCCGTCCCGCACCGCAATACCACTCGGGGGAACAGAAGGAGGCCGAGCGCCGTGTCGGATTCCGAAGGCGGTACCGCCGCGGAAGGCCCAGCCATGCACGACTCTGGCTGGAGCCGTGTCGTACTGAAGCTGTCCGGGGAGGCATTCGCGGGCGGTGATGACCTCGGTATCGACGCCGCCGTAGTGGAGTACCTCGCCGAGTCGATCGCCGCAGCCGTTGGCGAAGGCATCGAGGTCGCCGTGGTCGTCGGCGGCGGCAACATGTTCCGCGGCGCGGCGATGTCCGACCGCGGTATGGAACGCGGCCGCGCCGATTACATGGGGATGCTGGGCACCGTCATCAACTGCCTTGCGCTGCAGGACTTCCTGGAGCGCCAGGGTGTCGAGACCCGTGTGCAGACCTCGATCCATATGAGCCAGGTGGCCGAGGCCTACATTCCGCGCCGTGCGGTCCGCCATCTGGAAAAGGGCCGTGTCGTCATCTTCGGAGCGGGCCTGGGCGCGCCGTTCTTCTCGACCGACACCACGGCCGCCCAGCGCTCCCTGGAGATCGGTGCGCAGGCCGTGCTCAAGGGAACCCAGGTCGACGGGGTCTACGACTCCGACCCGCACCGCAATCCCGCCGCGGTCAAGTTCGACCGCCTGGAGTACAACGAGGTGCTGACCCGCGGCCTCAAGGTCATGGACGCCACCGCAGTGAGCCTGTGCATGGACAACGGCCTGCCCATCGTGGTTTTCGATCTGATGGGCAAGGGCAACATCGTCCGCGCGGTGCGGGGCGAGAAGATCGGCACCATCGTGTGCCCGGCCGACCACTGACACCGGTACCGACACTGCCACGGCGCCGACCTCCGACAGCCCGACAACTGGACTGAAGCGACACACGGGAGCCCCAATGACCGAAGAGACCCTCCTCGAAGCAGAGGAGAAGATGGAGAAGGCCGTCGGGGTCGCCAAGGAGGACTTCGCCGCGATCCGCACGGGCCGTCCGGGCCCGGCGACGTTCAACAAGATCACGGCCGAGTACTACGGCGCCCAGACTCCTATCAACCAGCTCGCGTCGTTCTCGGTCCCCGAACCGCGGATGGTGGTCGTATCGCCGTTCGACAAGTCGTCGATGCAGGCGGTTGAGAAGGCCATCCGCGACAGCGACCTCGGGGTGAACCCGGCCAACGACGGCAACGTCATCCGGGTCGTGTTCCCGGACCTGTCCGAGGAGCGCCGCAAGGAGTACGTCAAGGTGGTCCGCAGCAAGGCCGAGGATTCGCGGGTGTCCATCCGCAACATCCGCCGCCACGCCAAGGACTCGTTCGACAAGGCCGTCAAGGCCGGCGACATCGGTGAGGACGAAGGCCACCGGGCGCAGGAAGAGCTTGAAGAGATCACGCACAAGTACGTCGCGGAGATCGATGAGCTGCTGAAGCAAAAGGAATCCGAACTGCTTGAGGTCTAGCTCCTGTGACGTTCATAGAGCCCGGGTCCGAGCAGGACGGCGACCACGGGCGGATCGACCCGCCGCAGCCTGCCGGCCCCGGCGCGGCTGACGGTGCCGGGGCGGTGGGCGACCCCGGCGGTGCGCACCCGCACCAGCACCCGCTGAACGGCGGTTTTCCGTCCGGGGGCGCCGCCTCGGACGGTTCCTCCTCCACTGGTGCCGCCTCCGGCGAGTCACCGGCCAATGGCGGCGCTTCCGACGGATCTTCGGCCGGCGGCCCTCCGTCCGGCGGAGACGGGACACCGTCCGGTCCTGCCGCCGACGGCGGCGCCGAGGGCGACGGCGGTTCCGCCGAGGACTCCCGGCAGCGTTTTGTGCTGCACAAGCCCGATGGCGAACCCGTGCGCACCGGACGCAACCTTCCAGTGGCCATCGCCAGCGGTGTGGCGCTGGGCGCACTGGTCCTGTTATCGATCTACCCCTTCTCGGCCGTTTTCGTGGCCATCACGTCGGCGGCGACGCTCATCTGCCTGCGTGAACTGAGCCGGGTCATGGCGGCCCGGGGCATCCGCCTCGCGCTGTGGCCGCTGGTCGCGGGCGGTGTGGCGATGCAGGTGTGCGCCTACTTCGGCGGGGCGGAGTGGCTGACCGGCGCCACCGCGCTCACGGCCATCGCCGCGCTGTCGTGGCGGTTGCGCGACGGTGCCGACGGATACGTCCGCGATGTCGGCGCGAACCTGCTCACCCTGCTGTACATCCCCTTCCTGCTCGGTACCTGGCTGCTGCTGATCGCCACCCCCGGCGACGGCCAGGAGCGGCTGGTGGCGTTCATCCTCGTCACGATCAGCAGCGACATCGGCGGCTATTTCGCCGGGATCCTCATGGGTCGGCACAAGATGGCGCCCGTGATCAGCCCGAACAAGACGTGGGAGGGCTTCGCCGGCTCGGTGGCGGCCTGCATGCTCGTGGGCGGGCTGACCGTTGCGCTGATGCTGGACGGCCCGGTGTGGGCGGGCGCGGTGCTCGGTGTGGCCATGGTGCTGGCCGCTACCCTCGGCGACCTGATCGAGTCCCTGCTCAAGCGCGACTTGGGCGTCAAGGACATGGGGCGGTTCATGCCCGGCCACGGCGGGCTGCTGGACCGCGTCGACTCGCTGCTGATCGCCGGCCCGGTCGCCTGGGTCGTGCTGAGCCTGCTGGTGCCCTGACCGTTTTGCGCCGCTGAGGGCCGGCCCGGTTCGCGCCGGGCCGGCCGCCGCCCGCCGCCGCGCCCGCCCCATGCGGCCCGCGGCGGGCAGGCGGCGGTGCCCGGTCAGTGAGTGGTGAGTCGGCGCAGGCTCGGGACGCTGAGCGCCGCCAGACAGGCCAGCACGATGAGTACGGCCCCGCCCGTCAGCGCAGGGCGGACACCCACCAGCGCGGCCATCGGTCCGGCCGCGGTCTCGCCGATGGGCAGCGCGACAAAGGACCCCAACGCGTCGTAGGAGTAGACCCGCGCCAGTTTCTCGGGCGGGATGTTCTGCTGCATCGATACCTCCCAGGCGACACCGAACTGCTCCAGCGCCACCCCGGTCAGGAACATCGCGGGCAGCAGGAGCGGCACCGTCGGTGCGTAGCCCAGCGTGACCAGCGGCAGGGCGTCCAGCGCCGTCAGCGATACCCCGAACAGCAGGGCCCGGCGGGGCTGCCGGCGTGCCGCCAGCAGCCCGCCGACCAGGGCGCCCACCGTCTCCGCGGAGAGCACGAGTCCCCACGCGCCGCGCCCGATGGAGGCGTCGGCGATGGCGGGGCCGAGTACCTTGACCCCGCCCGACCAGACCGCGTTGACGACCATGAACTGCAGCACCACGACCCACACCCACGGCCGCGCGGTGAACTCGGTCCATCCTTCGGCGAGTTCGCGCAGCGGGTGGGACCGCACACCTGCGGCGGCCGGTGCGGCCCGCACGAAGTGGAAGGCCGCTCCTGCCGCGGCGAAGACCGCGGCGTTGGCGGCCAGCGACCACCCCGGCCCTGCGACCCCCACCGCCCCGCCGCCGGCCGACATGCCCACGGCCATGCCGAGCATCATCGCCATCCGGGCCAGCGCGTTCGCCTGGCGCAGCAGGTGCGGGGGTACGGTCTGCGGCGTCAGCGAGACGGCGGCGGGCATGCCCACGGCCGCCACCGCGCCGTTGACCACGCTGAGCGCCGCCAGTAGCGGTACGGAGGCGTAGCCGGTCAGCACGCTCGCGGCGATGGCGGCCTGCGACGCCGCCGCCAGCGCGCACGCCCCCTGCAGGATGACCGCGCGCGGCAACCGGTCGGCGAGGACACCGCCGAACAGCGCGAAGACCACCAGCGCCGCCGACCGGGCGCCCAGCACCAGGCCCAGGTGCACCGGCGACCCGGTGAGGTCGAGCACGGCGAAGGCCAGGGCGACGGTTGCCAGCGCGTTGCCGAGGTACATCAGGCCCCGCCCGGCCGCCAACCCGCGGAAATCCCGGTAGCGCAGCGGTGCCCGGATGCCCGGGACCGAGTGGTCCGCGCGCTCCTCGCCGGACGGGTCTGCGCCGGCCTCGGGTCCGCCCGCGGCGCTCACGGGTGCTGCCCGCCGGCGCCGCCTCCGGTGGCGGGTCCGGTTGCGGCTCCGCTCCCGGGACCGGTGGCCGGATCGGGCCCGGCCAGCTCGAACATGACCAGGGTGCTGCTGGTTGGGACCGTTCCGGGGGTGTGCGGGGGCCGGGCGGCGGCGTGCAGCCGCGCGGCGATATCGGCGGCCGCCTCGACCAGCCGCTGCCATTCGCCGGGGTCGATCCACACCTCGGCGTCGGTGAGGTGGCCGGGGTCGTCCGGGCGGCGCCGGGCGGTGCGGCGCTGTAGTTCGGCGGCAAGGGCGGCGGCGACCTGCCGGTGGTCCTGGCCGGTGGCGTCGGGCCTGTTCAGGGCGGCGGGTCCGCTTTCGGGGTCGTGCCGGTAGCGCCGCGCGCGCCCGCCCGAGACGTTCACCTCCTCGGCGATCTCCAGCAGCCCGCCCTCGTGCAGCCGGCGCAGGTGGTAGCTGGTGTTGGCCTGAGTCTCGCCGAGTTCGCGGGCCGCTTCGGCGGCGCTCATCGGGCAGCCGGTGAGCAGGGACAGCAGCCGCAGCCGCAGGGGGTGGGCGAGCAGCCGCAGCCCGGCGAGGCCGGGATCGGCGGGTTCGGTCGTGCCGGTCGGGTCGGGCGGCTGGGGCGGCTGGGGCCGATCGGGCGGTTCTTCCGGGGGCGCAGGCATGGCGATCACCTTAGGTACCCCCGGGGCAACCGTCAAAGAGTTATTTGGCGGTAGTGTTCGGCGGTCGGTGCCGATGCCGGACCGATTGCGCCGACTCCCCTCCCGGAGCGTGCCCGCACTGGCACGCTGGGGGCAGGACCACGCGAGGAGAGTTCATGGAATCCTGGCCGCCCCGCGACACCCTCGGCCGGATCCTGATGGATCTGGCCGGGCTGAAGATCATCGACTACCACAGCACCGAGCACACGCCCGAGGGCCGCGTGCACCGGGTCACGACCGCGCACGGCTACGAGGTGGGCCTGACCGACGCCGATGTCGCCCCGTTCGCCCTGGGCGCCGGTGCGGCGGAGTTCAACCAGACCCACACCTACAACGCGGTCTCCGACCTCATCGACGAGGTCGTTTCGCAGCGCTGGGCGTCGTAGCCGTGCCGCCCGTGCGGGTCGCACGGGCCGGTGCGCTCAGCCCAGGATCCAGCTGCGGCCCTCGGCGGCGAGTTTGTCGATGAGTGTCGCCGAGTCGTGCTCCTTGGCGAAGAGGTGTTCGGGCCGGGTGATCGGGACGATCCACAACCAGGTGACCGGGTCGCCGTGGAAGGTCAGCCCGGAGGTGTCGGGTGGCAGCAGCCCGGAGGTCCCGGTCAACGGTGCGGGGTCGGCCACCAGCAGTACCGCTGCGCTGCTGCCGCGCATGGCGGTGTCCTCGGGATTGTCCAGCCACTTGACGCTGTGCCCGGCGCCGAACCAGGTCACCGCCCGCCAGGGGAACGCCCCGATCCAGCGGAAGATGCGTGCGGCGACGTGGGCCTGGGTGGTGGTGGCCAGCGCCAGTTCGATGCGGGCGTGGGCGGAGGTGTCGGCCATGTAGCGGTCGAGCGTGGGCATGCGCTGGCCGCACATGCCCACCGTGCTGAGCACCGTGTAGGGGCGGTCCTCGGCGGGCGGGCGTTCGGAGACCCGGATCAGCGGCGCGTGGCCGTCGGAGACGTCCCAGTAGTGCCCGGCGGGGCCGACCGTGCGGGTGAGGTGGTTGAACACGGTCCGCTGCACGCTGCGCCAGGCGTTGGGGGCGGCGCGCCAGTCCCAGTAGGCCTCGGCGTGGACCACCCGCGGCCACAGTTGTGCGGCCACCGGGTCCAGCGCCCAGGCGTAGGGGCTGCGGCCGATGGCCTCGCGGGCGTAGCCGGGCAGGCCGCTGTCGGCCTCGGCCCAGCCCGGGATGATCGCCAGCAGGCCGTCGTCGTCGAGGAGCGCGACACCGTCGCCCTCCTCGAACCACACCGCCCGCAGTGCGGACTCGTCGAAGGGGGAGCGGCCCTGCGGGTGCTTGGTCTGCGCGGCCGGCATCAGTGGCGCCTGGCCGCGGTACAGGCCTTCGGGGTCGCTGGACTCCGGCGCCATCTCGTGGTTGGCCAGCCATACCGGCACCCGGATGTCGCCGCGGGCGTCGAGGAGGTAGGCGGCCGTGGTGCGGGAGTCGTGCTCGACGATGACGCGGCGGCTGCGGTAGGGGCTGAACTGGTCGAGGAGGACGCGAGCTCCGGCCACCTGCCCTCCTTGTCGCTGTCGGCGGTTCGTGCCACGGGGTGCGGCGGATGCCGCAGGGGGTGCGGCGGGCCCGCCACCGGACGGCGCCGCGTGAGCGCCGCATAGTATGAACCGTAGTGCCCGACCGGGCAGCGCCGTCGGTACCACGGCTTCCGTCGTGCTTGGCCGTATAGGCCCCTAAAGTACCGTGCATCGCCGGTCCCGTCTCCGGCTGCAGCCCGCCTCCGATCCGCCTTGGACACCCATGCCTGCCGAGCTCACCTTTGCCGCGCCCCGCAGGGCCGCGCCGCCCCGCCATCTCGCCGACCTCAGTCCCGACCAGCGCTCCGGCGCCGTCACCGAGCTCGGCGAGAAACCGTTCCGCGCCAAGCAGATCGCCCAGCACTACTTCGGCCGGCTGGAGTCCGACACCGCCGCCATGACCGATCTGCCCAGCGAGGTCCGCGACCGGCTCGGCGAGGCGCTGCTGCCGCGGCTGCTCACGCCGGTGCGCCATGTCACCTGCGACAACGGGATGACCCGCAAGACACTGTGGCGCGCTTTCGACGGTGTGATGTTCGAGTCCGTGCTGATGCGCTACCCCGACCGCGCCACCCTGTGCGTTTCCTCCCAGGCCGGCTGCGGGATGAACTGCCCGTTCTGCGCCACCGGGCAGAACGGCCTCACCCGCAACCTCTCCACCGGCGAGATCGTGGACCAGGTGGTCTCGGTCGCCCGCGATCTCGCGCGCGGCGATGTCGAGGGCGGGCCCGGGCGCATCAGCAACGTCGTGTTCATGGGGATGGGCGAGCCGCTGGCCAACTACCGGCGCGTGCTCGACTCGGTCCGCCGGATGACCGACCCGGTGCCCGGCGGCATGGGCATGTCCCAGCGCGGTGTCACCGTCTCGACCGTGGGCCTGGTGCCCGCGATCGAGAAACTGATCGCCGAGCGCCTGCAGGTCCGGCTGGCGATCTCGCTGCACGCCCCCGACGACGAGCTGCGCGACGAACTCGTTCCGGTGAACAACCGCTGGAAGGTCGACGAGGTGCTCGACGCCGCGTGGCGCTACGCCGGTACCACCGGCCGCCGCGTCTCCATCGAGTACGCTCTGATCCGCGACATCAACGACCAGGCCTGGCGGGCCGACCTGCTGGGCGAACTGCTCAGGGGACACCTGGTCCACGTCAACCTGATCCCGCTGAACCCGACCCCCGGGTCCAAGTGGACCGCCTCGCGCCCCGAGGACGAGCGCGAGTTCGTGCGCCGCCTCGAATCCCACGGAGTCCCGGTCACCGTCCGCGACACCCGGGGCCAGGAGATCGACGGCGCCTGCGGCCAGCTCGCGGCCGCCGAAAACTAGCCGCCGGAACCGGGCACCGCACCCGGGCCCCCGACCCTTCCGCACCGGCGCGGCCGGACTGCGGTAACCGGAGCAACCCGTGACCGTGTCCGCGTCCGTGACCCAGACCGTGCTGGCGTTTCTCTTCGGGGCTGCTTCGGCACTGGTTCCGGTGCTCAATGTGGAGCTGTACCTGGTGGGTATGGGCACGCTCGGCGGCGGGTTGCTGTTCGCCATGGCGGTGGCGGCCGGAATCGGCCAGACCGTTGCCAAGATCCTGTACTTCTACATAGGACGCGGGGCGCTGAACATCCCCTGGCTCACCCGTCGCGCCGAGACCCCTTCGCGCTGGGCCCAGCGGATCGAGCGGCTGCGCGTCAAGGCCGAGGGGCGGCCGGTGTGGACGGCGGGGCTGGTGGGTTTCAGCTCGCTGACCAGCATCCCGCCGTTCATGTTCGTGGCGGTGCTGGCGGGCACCCTGCGCATGCGGCTGGCGGTGTTCCTCGCGGTGACCTTTGTGACCCGCACGGTGCGCTTTGCCGTGCTGGTCTACGCGCCGGGGTTTGCGCTCTCGGTCCTGTAGAGCGGCCGCTTATCCGGCGGGCCGCGGCGCCTGCAGCGCGGGCCCGCCGGTCCCGCCGTCCCGCCGCCGCTCAGCGGGTGCCCCAGGAGTAGATCTGCTTGCGCAGCTTCAGGTACAGGAACGTCTCGGTGCCGGTGACGGTCGGAACCGCGCGGATGGCGCTGAGCAGCGCCAGCAACTGCTCGTCGTCGGCGGCCACCACCTCGACGAGGATGTCGAAGGACCCGGCGGTGACCACGACGTAGTCGACCCCGTCGAGCTCGCAGATTTCGTCGGCCACGGCGGTGAGGTCGCCGTTGGAGCGCACCCCGATCATGGCCTGGCGGCTGAAGCCCAGCATCATCGGGTCGGTGACTCCGACGACCTGGACGACCCCGGCCTCCAGCAGCCGCTGGACGCGCTGGCGCACGGCCGCCTCCGAAAGGCCCACCGCCTTGCCGATGGCGGCGTAGGAACGCCGACCGTCCTGCTGCAACTGCTCGATGATGCGTTTGGCCGTCGCATCCAGGTGGGCGTTCTTCCGAGCGGCCGGCGCCGTATCAGCGTGGTCGGTCACAGGGTCCTCCGGTTGGCATTAAAGAGTTGAATTTACACCAATACGCTACTGAATCAGCGGGATTCTGGGATCGATCCAACTGATTTAGTGTACTCGGGTGATTGTGTGCTCCTGGGGTGTCGGTGCCGGCGAAACTCAGGACGACAGCCTGCCGCGGACCGAATCCAACGACAGTAGCGCCACATGCAGTGAAAGGCAGGTCTCGACCGAGTCGAGATCGGCCTCCAGCACGTGGGAGATACGGCGCAGCCGCTCGTAGAAGGCGGGCCGCGACAGGTGGGCGTTGGACGCGGCCTGCGCCTTGTTGCGCCCGGCGGCGAGGTAGCCGCGCAACATGTCGGTGAGATCGCTGCCGTGGCGGGCGTCGTAGTCCAGCAGCGGACCCAGCTCCCGCTCGACGTAGGTCTGCAGCCGCTCGTCGTCGCGGAACAGGTGCAGCAGCCCCCGCAGGTGCAGGTCGGGCAGGCGGTAGAAGGCGCGCCCGCCGTCGTCGCCGTGCTGGTGCAGCGCGACGTCGCCCACCTGCCGCGCCTCAAGGAACGACCTGCGCACATCGCGGATGGTCTCGGCGGTGGAGCCCGCAGCCAGCACCGACTGCGTGCCGACCCGCTCGCGGATCCCCTCGGCCAGCCGGTTCAGGTGCTGTTCCAGGGTCCCCCCGGCGGGAACCGCCAGCAGCACACCCACCCGCATGTCGTCGATCGAGCCCACCAGCGCCGTCAGCCGCAGCGCGCGGCAGGCGCGGGCCACCCCCTCGGCGGTATCGGCGAGCCGCGCCTGGGCGGCCAGCCCGGTGCCCGGATCGCGCAGCCGCAGCACCAGCCCGGCCAGCGGACGCCCGGCGAGCGGGACACCCACCGCGCGGGCGCGCACCAGCGCCTCCTCGGGATCGGAGTAGGCGCGGTCGATGATCCCGGCGATGATGGTGCGGTGGGTCTGGCGCTCCAGGCTCTCCTGGTGGCGCTCCAGCAGCCGCCCCAGCGCCAGCGTGGTGGCCGCCCGCTCGATCAGCATGGTCTGGCGGCCGGTGGGCGCCGCCCCCGTGATCAGGATCAGCCGGCCCCAGTCCTGCCCGCGTGCGCCGACCATGGTCACCAGCCAGCCGGTGGGGGAGTCGTGCTGCGTGCGCCCGTTCACCCGCACCCCGCGCGAGCGGGTCTCCCACGACGCCAGCAGCCGGCCCGGGTCCTCGCCGTTGAGGTCGCACACCAGCACCTGGTGGGCGAGGTTCTCCAGCACCACCGGGCAGCCCGAAAGTTCGGCGACCTCCCGCAGTACGCGGGCCGGCCGCGCACCCTCGACCGAAAGCTCGGTGAACACCTCGTGCAGGCGCTCGGACTCGCGCAGCTCCTCAAGCTGCTGATTGACCACGCGGATGTGCACGGCCTCGGTGATCTCGACGAACCGCGCCTCGCGCTCCAGGACGATCACGCAGATGCCGGCCGCCCGCGCCGGGCGCAGGAGCTCGGCGGGCAGCTGCGAACGGTACTTGCGGCCCAACTCAACGGCGATTCCGGCGACCCCCGCCGAAGCGAGGCCGTCGATGTAGCGTTGCAAGGACTCGGGATCGTCGGGCATCGCGATACCGGTCGTGAGCACAAGCTCGCCGCCGCGCAGCAAATGGGCCAGATCGGTGACCTCGGCGATGTGCACCCACCGCACGGCAACGTCGAGCCGGTCGCCGCCGACGACGACGCGCGGGCGCGCACGCTGGACGGCCGGGAATTCGAGCACGTCGGCGAGGGTGGGCAGCACAGCCCCCAGTCTAGAACTGCGCGGACTTCTCAGCCTCGGGTAACACTTTGTCAATCACAGCCGTGCGATACCGACACTGTGGTGCTGGCGGCCCGGCGCCGCCGGGAGTGAGACTGAGGTCATGTCGGAACTGCTCGCTCGCCACCGCGCTGTCATGCCCTCGTGGCTCGCCCTCTACTACGACGCACCCATCGAGATCGCCGGCGGCAAGGGTGTCCGCGTCACCGACGCCGACGGCAACACCTACCTCGACTTCTTCGCCGGCATCCTCACCAACATGCTCGGCTACGACGTGGCCGAGGTCCGCGAAGCCGTGGAACGCCAGATCGCCACCGGCGTCGTGCACACCTCCACCCTGTACCTGCTGCGGGGCCAAGTCGAACTCGCCGAGAAGATCGCCCGGCTCTCCGGGATCCCCGACGCAAAGGTCTTCTTCACCAACTCCGGGACCGAGGCCAACGAGACCGCCCTGCTGCTGGCCACCTGCGCCCGCGGCGGCGATCAGGCACTGGCGCTGCGCAACAGCTACCACGGCCGCTCCTACGGCACGGTCGCCGTCACCGGCAACCGCGGCTGGAAGAATTCCGCGCTGTCGCCGCTGAACGTGCACTACCTGCACGGCACCGACCGCGACGCCCCGGCCTTCCGCGGCATGTCCGACGCCGACTACGTCGACGCCTGCGTGGCCGACCTGCGCGACGTGCTGGCCACCGCCACCGCGGGCGGCGTAGCCTGCCTGATCGCCGAGCCCGTGCAGGGCGTCGGCGGGTTCACCATGCCGCCGCCGGGGCTGTTCGCCGCCTACAAGGAGGTCCTCGACGAGGAGGGCGTGCTGTTCATCTCCGACGAGGTGCAGACCGGGTGGGGGCGCACCGGCACCGGATTCTGGGGCATCAGCGAGCACGGGGTCACCCCCGACGCGATCACGTTCGCCAAGGGCCTGGGCAACGGGTTCGCGGTCGGCGGGGTCGTGGCGCGGGGCGAGTTGATGGACGGCCTGACCGCCAACGGCGTCTCCACCTTCGGCGGCAACCCCGTTGCCATGGCCGCGGCCAACGCCACCCTCGACTATGTGCTCGACCACGACCTGCAGGCCAACGCCGCCCGGCTCGGTCCGATCGTGCTCGACGGGCTGCGCCCGCTCACCCGACTGGACGCGGTGGGCGCGGTGCGCGGCAAGGGCCTGATGTACGCGGTCGACATGGTCGACCCCGGCACCGGCGCGCCCTCGCCCGAACTGGCCGCCGCTGTGCTGGAGGCGGCCCGGCGCCGCGGACTGCTGATCGGCAAGGGCGGGCTGCGCGGCAACGTGCTGCGGGCCGCGCCGCCGCTGACCGTTGCGGAGTCCGACGTGCGCGAGGCCCGCGACATCCTGGTCGAGGCCCTGACCGAGGTCGACGCCCAGGCGCGCTGATCCGCGCACCCGTGCCGCACCTTCCGTGCCGGCCCGCCCCCGCCCACCCCGGCGGGAGCCGGGCGCCGGGCGCGGTGCGGTGCCGTACGTACTCCCGCCCTGCCGACCGCACCGCCCCGTGCCGTCTCCCCACACACACGATCCGCACCCGGACTGAGGTCTTCCGAAATGAGCAAGCACGTCACCCACTGGATCGGCGGCAAGCCGTTCGCGGGCTCGGCCGCCGCACAGCGCCGCGCCGACATCAGCAACCCGGCGACCGGCGCCGTGGCCGGAACGGTCGACCTGGCCGGGCCCGCCGAGGTCGGCGCCGCGGTCACCGCCGCCCGCGAGGCGTTTCCCGCCTGGCGCGACGCGTCGTTGTCCACCCGCACCTCGGTGCTCTTCCGGTTCCGCGAACTGGTGCACCGAAACGCCGACGAGCTGGCCCGCATCATCAGTGCCGAGCACGGCAAGGTGGTCTCCGACGCCGCCGGCGAGGTCGCGCGCGGCCTGGAGGTCGTCGAGTTCGCCTGCGGAATCCCGCACCTGCTCAAGGGCGGGTTCTCCGAGAACGTCTCGTCGCGGGTCGATGCCTACTCGGTGCCGCAGCCGCTCGGCGTCGTCGCCGCCATCACCCCGTTCAACTTCCCCGCCATGGTGCCGATGTGGATGTTCCCCGTGGCCATCGCCTGCGGCAACACCGTGGTGCTCAAGCCCAGCGAGAAGGACCCCTCGGCCGCGGTCCGGATGGCCGAGCTGTGGGCCGAGGCCGGGCTGCCCGACGGCGTGTTCAACGTGGTGCACGGCGACCGAGCCGCAGTCGACGCGCTCCTGGAGCACCGCGACGTCAAGGCGGTCAGCTTCGTCGGATCCACGCCCATCGCCCGCTACATCTACGCGACCGCCGCTGCCGCCGGCAAGCGCGTGCAGGCACTGGGCGGCGCCAAGAACCACATGCTGGTGCTGCCCGACGCCGACCTCGGCGCCGCCGCCGACGCCGCGGTCTCGGCGGGTTTCGGGTCGGCGGGGGAGCGGTGCATGGCGATCTCGGCGGTGGTCGCCGCCGACGCCGTTGCCGACGACCTGCTGGAGGGCATCAGGGAACGGGTGGAGCGGCTGCGGGTGGGTCCCGGCGACGACGAGCGCAGCGACATGGGCCCGCTAGTGACCAGGGAACACCGCGACCGGGTCGCCGGCTACCTGGAGTCGGGGGTGCGCGAGGGGGCGACCCTGGCGATCGACGGGCGGGCCCATCCGGTGCCGGGCGGCGGCGACGGATTCTGGCTGGGCCCCTCGCTGCTGGACCACGTGACCCCCGCGATGAGCTGCTACACCGACGAGATCTTCGGGCCGGTGCTGAGCATGCTGCGCGTGTCCGACTTCGACGCCGGGCTGGAACTGGTCAACGCCAACCCTTACGGCAACGGGACGGCGATCTTCACGGCCGACGGTGCGGCGGCGCGCCGCTTCCAGAACGAGGTCGAGGTGGGCATGGTCGGTATCAACGTGCCGATCCCGGTGCCGATGGCCTACTACTCCTTCGGCGGGTGGAAGGACTCCCTGTTCGGCGACTCGCACATGCACGGCACCGAGGGCGTGCACTTCTACACCCGGACCAAGGCGGTGACGGCCCGCTGGCGGCCGACCGCGGGAGGGGCCGGACCGGCGGGCGGCGGTGCCGCGGGTGCGGCCGGTGCGCGGGGGCCGGCCGGCGGTACCGCACCGGGCGGTGTGGACCTGGGTTTTCCCACCGGCGGGTGACCGCGGGCGGCGCGCGTCCGGATCGATCGAGGCAAATTCGCCTACATAGGGTCCAGAACCCGTGACGGGCAGTATGGTGGAGATTGAACCGCCGCGGCGCCCCCCGGCACCGCGGCGCTCCGCTGCTTTCCCCTACGCGCGCTCACTCCCCCTCCTCCCCCCGTGGAAGCTGAGCGCGGCGGTGGCGGCGTTCCGGGGCCGGCTTCCTCCGGCTCCGGAACGCCCCACTCTCACCCGACACGTGCGGGCGGCGGGGCACTGCCGGTCTTCACCGGCGCCCCGCATCTAGTCGCGTGCCGACCGTCCGAGCGACCCCTCGGCGATCGGGCGGCGGTTTCGCAGACCGCGGTGCCTGGGCCGGCACCGGTGCGAAGCCGCTGTCAGTGGGCGACCAGGACGTGTTCCAGATCGGCCGAGGTGTGCTCGGCGGCAAAGCCGGCGCACTCCTCGCAGCCGAGTAGCTCTTCGCCGTCGGGCGACTCACCGATCCGGTGGCGCGGTCGCGGCCAGCGTGCGTGGCAGACGGCGCACGCGTTGCCCATGAGCTGGGCGAAAGTGAATGCGCCCGACTCGCAGAGATGAATGTCGCTTGTGTCCGTATTTTCGGCGTCTGAATTGCGCATAATGCTCAGACCGCTCAACGTCCCGGCTCCCCCCGTGGTTTAGGACAGTCTGGCGGGCTTGCTTGTGATCGGCTCTTATTGAATCAGAAGCGGTCTGCAACCGGAATAGCCCAGGCCGAATTTTGTTACACAGCGACGAACTTCAGTAACCATCCGTGATGATGCGCGAATGGGCGAGGGGCCGATCGGGGGTAAAGGTGGTAAATGTCGGACACTTCGGGCTCAGGGCAGCGGTGTGACCGTGAACCGGCGCAGGTCCAGAGCGGGGTTCTTGGCCCGTACTTGCGTCAAGCGGTCCGCTGAAATTGGCGCGACCGCAACTCCGGTCTGCTCACCAAGGGCGACCACCCGGGTGCCCATCGGGTCGACGATCATGCTGTTGCCCGCGCCGGTGGGGGCGTTCTGGCCGGCCGCGGCGACGTAGAGCGTGTTCTCGATCGCGCGGGCCCGCACCAGCGTGTCCCAGTGGTCCTCCTTCAGCGGCCCCGGCACCCACTCCGCCGCCAGTAGCAGCACCTGGGCCCCGGCATCGGCGATGCGCCGGGTGACCTCGGGGAAGCGCAGGTCATAGCAGGTCTGCAGTCCGAAGGTCAGGCCGTCCAACTCGAAGGTTTGCGGATCCTCGATGGCGCCCGGTTCCACCACCTCGGACTCGGCCGCCCCGAAAGCGTCGTAGAGGTGCAGCTTGCGGTACAGGGCCGCGATACCGCCGCCCGGTGCCATGGCCACCAGCGTGTTGCGGAACCGATCGGCCCCGGGCACCTGCTCGTTGACCCCGGCGACCACGACCGCGCCCGACTCGGCCGCCAGGCGCGACAGGCCGCCGGCAAAGGCGCCGTCCAGCGGCTCCGCCGACTCGACGAACCGCCGGTCGGTGCGCGGCGCGGTGAACATCGCGTACTCGGGCAGCACGACCACACCCGCGCCCCGTTCGGCCGCCTCGGCAACCAGCCGGCCGGCGGCCGCCAAGTTCTCCATCTTGTCCTGGCCCGGGGCGAACTGCGCTACTGCGACGTGGACCATGGGGCTCCCAACTGGGTTCTGGCCGTTCCGGCGGTTTCGGTGCTTTGCGGCCCGCGGTATCCGTGGCCGGCTGCGGCGGCCGGCGGCCCGGTGAACGGTCGCCGCACGGCGAGTCGGCCCGATGACCTGATTGTCCCCAGCGAAGCAGCCGCCGACCCACCCAGGGGGCGTTACGCGGATTTCCCGGTCTTCCTGCGCGCAATCGGGATGTGGCCGACAATGGTGGTGGCCGCAAGTGATCAACCCGACACAAAACGACATCACCGTCAGTTCTCTTCCCCCCGACCAGAGGTGTGAGATGCCCGTGTCCCCGTCCGACCCGGCCGTGGGGCGTTTCCCGGGCGGCGGGCAGGCGGCGTCGGGGGCCGCCGCCTGCCCGTCTGCGCCTACTGCGGGCACCGGGCGGCCCGCGCCCGCGCGCGGCCCCGGCACGCAGCCGGGCCCGTGCCCGCCTGCGCCCGCCACCATCGCCCTCCCCGGCCCCGGTCCTGCCGATGCCGCCTACCCGGCTGACCAGGCGGGCCCGTCCGGCAAGGCCGACCAGGCCGACGAGGCCGACCAGGTCGGCCTCGTCGGCCAGGCGGCGCCGGCCGCATCGTCCGCCTCGGCCGTGTTCGAGACTCTGCCCGGACTGCTGGAGTACTACCGCAGCTGCCTGCGCCGCGAGTCCGTGCTGATCGCCGAGTGCCCGCTGCCGTCCGAGACCGCGCCGGCGACCGGTGCCGGACCGGTGCCCCTGGCCGCCGGCAGCGAACCCCTCTTCAGCGGAGCCGAGACCGCGCCGTTCCTGCCGCCGGCCGCCGAACCCCTGGTGCGCGCGGCGGCCCGGCGCGACGGCGCGCTGCGTTACGGGTACCCGCTGGTGGTGCTCCCGCCCCGCGGTGGCGACCGCACTGACCGGGCGGCACCGCTGCTGGTCGCCGACATCGAGGCGATCGACTGCGGCAGCGGCCGCGGCGGCGGACTGCGCATGCGGGCGCTCTCCCGGGCCGACATCAACCCGGCGCTGCTGCGCGCGCTGGGCATCGATTCCGCACCCGAGGTCGCCGAGCTCCGCCGCTGGCTGCGCCGCGGTGCACCCGGCGGCTCCGGCCCATCGCCGGCCGGTGCGCCCGGCGCCGGGACCGCCGGGCGACCGGTCAGCGCCGCCGTTGTCGCCCCGCGGCCGCGCGGACGCCATGCGCGGCGCAGCCGCCCGCCCGGCGAATCCGTGCCGTGCGACCTGGAGCACACCGTGCGCGCGCTGCTGGTGCGGCTCGGGATCGAGCGCGTCGACCCGATCCTGCCCTCGCGGCTGCGCGACACGCTGCCCACCGCCGGTGCCGCGCCCGGAGCACGCAACGTCGCCGTGGTCTACCCGGCCGCCGGCGGCCCCGCTGCGGCGGGCCGGCAACCGGCCGAGTGCGGTGGCGGCGGCACCGCAGCGAACCCGACCGGGCTGGTCACCGACATCGACCCGCGCATCGCCGGCGGCCTGGCCGCCGGCGAGGCCGCCGCCACCGCGCTCGGCGCGCTGCTCGGCACGGCAGGCCGCGCCGATGCCGAAGGCGGACCCGGTGCCGCAACCGCGGTCCCGGTGTCGGCGACCAAGCTGGACGAGGCCCGCTACCGCATCGTCCGCGCCGCGCTGGAGGAGCCGCTGACCCTTGCGGCGGCGGCGCCCGGAACCGGTGGTTCCGAACTCGTCGACACGGTGGTGCGCACGGCGGCCGCCGCGGGCAAGCGTGTTCTGGTCGGTGGCGGCGACGACCGCGTGCTGGACCGGATCGCCCGCCGCGCCGGCCGCCCGCCCGGTCACACGGTCATGCGCGCCGGAGGCCCCGATCACCGCGCCGCCGAGGCGCGGATCCTGGAGCGGTTGCGCGGCCGCGCAGCACACGGCGCCGGCAGCCCGGAAAGCGCCGGTGCCGCCGGCATCGGCGGGCTACCGGCGGAAGCGCGCCGCGACTGGTCCCGGGTCGAAGACGCCTGGCGAGCCATGGACTCCGCCGCGGCAGCGGGCCACACCCTCACCCGGCTCGCCGGCGAGCGGCGCAGCATGGCCGACTCCGGCTGGCACCCCGACCACCTGTTCGATCCGCAGCGCGGCGGCCCTGAGCACTGGCTCGACCGGGCCCAACGCGCGCTCGCCGGCGGACTCTCCGGGGCGAAGCACCGCGCGGCGATCCGCCGCGATCTCGGCATCAAGACCTCTCCGGAGAACCTGCGCCGGCTGCGCTGGGCGGCGCAGGTCGAGTGCGACTGGCACGCTGCCCTGGGCCGGCGCGGGCACACCGCCACCCTCGACCGGCTCACCGCCGACCTTGAGTCCGCGCTGAACCGCCACCGCGAGTCGGCGGCACTGCTGGCCGACAGCGCGGCCGCCGAACGGATCGCGGGCGCGCGGGCCGCCCTGAAGAACCGGGCGGAGAGCCTCAACTGGTACGACTCCGCGGCGGCGGCCGGCACCGGCGAACCCGTCGGCCCTGCAGGCGCCTGCCCCGGGTTCGCCCGGCTGCTGGGCGGTTTGCCCGTCTGGGCCGTGAGCACCGCCTCGACCCGGTCGGTGCCCGACCGGGCCGCGCTGTTCGACCTCGCCGTTGTCGTCGACGCCGACCGGTTGACCGTGCCCGAGCTGGTGCCGCTGCTGTACCGCGCGAAACGCGCACTGGTCATCGGTGATCCGGCGCGGCCGGTGCTATGGAGCGCGCTGGAGCCGGACGAAGACCGGCGCCGCCGCGACGAGGCCGGCCTGGCCTCCTCCTGGCTGGAGGAACGGGCGCTCACCTACACCCGCCACTCGGCCTACGACGCCGTTGCCGCCGCGGTGTCGGCCGCGGGGCGGGCGCCGTTCTGGCTGGAGGAACACCGCAGATGCCACCCCGAGATCGCGGGCGCGGCCGCGCGGCACTGCTATGGCGGCCGGTTCGCCGTGCTCACCCGGCCCGCGGTGCTGCCGGCGGGCAGCGGTGCAGGCGGCAGCGGGGGCGCCTGCACCGAGCCGGAATCGGAGCCGGAGCCGGGACCGAATCCGGTTCCGGGAGACGGTGGGCCGGCCCGCGGCGCGGCCGTGGAGTGGCGGCACGGGACCGACGAGTGCGAGCCGGTGCCGGGCGGCGTGTGCCTCAACCGCGGCGAGGCCCACCGCGCCGTCTCCGTAGTGCAAAAGCTCGATCCGCAGCTGCCCGCCCGGACCCGGCTGGGTGTCTTCGCGCCGGTGCAGCCGCAACGGGCGCTGCTGCGCCGGCTGCTGGAGCTGCGCGGCCTGGAACGCGAGGTTGGCGTGCACGGTCCGCTGGACCTGCTCGACGACGAGGACGACACCGTCGACGTGCTGGTGGTTTCGGCCGTGTGCTCCGGCGCGCGGCTTCCGGAGGGCCTGCTGCAGCGCGTGCGCGCGCCCGAAACCTGGTCGGGCGCTCTCGGTAGGACGGCCGAGCGGCTGGTCGTCGTTGGCGACCGCGCGTTCTGGCGGGGTGAGCGCGGGCCGCTGGCCGAGCTGGCGCGCAGCCCCGAGGCCTGCGCCGAACCGGTGGCCGAAACCGCCGCGATCCGCACACTGGTGCGGGTGCTGCGGGCATCGGGGACCGGCGTGCAGACCGGCGCCTACGTGCACGGCTACCGCGCCGACCTGCGAGTGCGGACGCCGCACGGGCACCTGCTCGTGCTCGTCGACCAGTCCCGCACCGGCGCCGACCTGCGTCGGCTTACCGCACGGCGCGACCTGCTCGCCCGGCTCTCCGGCGAACCCGTCGCCCGGATTCCGGCCTGGCGCTGCCTGCACGAACCCGAGGCACTGGCGGGCGAGCTCCGCAGCCGAGCGCCCGGAGCCCGAGACTGAGGCCCCGGTAGCCCGAGCCCGCACAGCAGGTACCGGCCGACCGCGGCGGGGCGGCACGCCCGCGGGCCGGCTGCCGGGCGCGGCCCCTGGCGGCACCGGCGGCGGCGTGCGCACACACGCCGCCGGCGGCGGTCGGTCGGCAGCGGTCGTGTCAGGCCGGCGCTGACCATGCGGAAATACCGGTCTCAGCTTTGAAATCCGGGCATTGGCGGGTGGCCCGCCACCTGCGAGCGGGACCGGTGATCGCCCGCCCCAGGCGCCTGCGGCGGTCGCTGCCGCCTTTCGAGTCCAGACCGCCCGTGGGCCGACCGCGGAGGCCGCCGAGCGGACCCGTGGCCAACCGGATCACACGAGCGGCCAAACGATCAGGACGCTAGTGTCCGACCGGGTACTCCCGGGTGATCCGGACCCCGGTGTCGTCGGTGAACTCGTTCAGCAGGCGCTGGGCCTCGGCGCCGGTGTCGGCGTGCTCAAGCTCGTTGTGGACGGCGATGAGTTCCTTGGTCTGCTCCTCGACATCGGCGGCGCGCAGCGCGTCAGCGGTGTCGGTGCCGGGGCCGCCGAACTGGCGCACGGCCGCGTAGTAGATTTCGGCGACGCCTTGGCACAGCCAGTCGCCGTCGCAGATCCCGTACAGGTCGTCGCGGAAGTTGTTGTCGATGTCGAGCCGGTTGCTTTCGCTGAACCGGTCCTGCAGCCGGTAGTTGTTGTAACCGAAGTCGTGGCGCTTGCAGCCCGGGTCGAAGTCGAATCCGATCGGCTGGTCGGGCGACATGGTGCAGGAGTCGCTGCTCCAGTCGAGCTGGTCGCTGTGCGGAGCCTGGTCGCGGATGCCGATGAAGCTGTTCAGCGAAACCTCGTACAGGTACTCGTCGGTGACACGGCGGAGTTCGTCGGACGGCAGCGGGTCGGCGTTGGCAACGCCGGACCCCGTGAGGGCGAGCACACCGGCGGCCGAGGCCGCGATCAGAGTCTGTCCGATACGTCGGGCGGAATGGCGCATTAGGGGGATTTCCCTTTCCGGTTACGGAGTAGATGACTACAGCTTGATAATCGAGCGTGCACGCTCTGCGAAAGAGGCACGCGGAAAATCTGGGGTGATGGTTGTGTAACCGGGGAGGTACGAGCGTTGCCGGCCGGCGGGGGACCCGGTGGGGCGGCAGGGCAACGGGGCCTGGCGCGCCGCGCGCCGGCGCGGCCGGGCCAAGCGCCGCTCGTCTTGCGGCGGCCGGTGGGATCGGCGGCCCAACCGGCTGATAGAACTTCGGGCTGTGAGTATTTCGACGATGCAGGAGCTGCTGGCGGATTTCGCCGATCGGCGCGACTGGGGGCGGTTCCATACGCCGAAGAACCTGGCGATGGCGCTGGCCGGTGAGGCCGGCGAGCTGGCCGCGGAATTCCAGTGGTTGACACCCGACGAGGCGGCCGGGGTCATGGACGATCCGGGCAAGGCCGAAGCGGTGCGGCTGGAGATGGCCGACGTGCTGAGCTATTTGCTCCGGCTGGCCGACGTGCTCGACGTGGACCTCGAAGCCGTCCTGCGCGAGAAGGTCGCGATCAACGAGGGCCGGTTCCCCGTTTCATCCGATCGGACCGCGGACTGACCCGCCCAGTGCAGAGCAACGAGCGGTGCGAACAGCACTACCCGGGCGGCGGGCCGCCCGGGTAGTGGTTGCCGGCTGTTGCAGGGTGTGCCGGCGGGGCCGTTCGGCCGGCGGCCGCTCAGGTCTCGGCCTGCAGGCGCCGGTCGATGATCCCGCCGGTCAGGGCGTGGTCGACTTCTGCCAGGTCGCCGAGGTGGCCGACGTGCCCGGTGCGGTTGCGGATCTCGGCGCGGATCGCCGCGGCGACCGGCTCGCTGCGCAGTACCTCGGACAGCGGTGCGGGCTCCAGTGCCGCGCGCCAGGCGCGCAGGTCCTCCAGGCGGCCGTGGCCCACGGCTTCGCGCGAAAGCGGAAACAGGGCGTCGACGCGGTTCTCGACCGGGGTTTCGGCCAGCAGGTCGACATCGACGACGAGTCCCGTACCGTCCTCGCCGTCGCCGACGTGGTGTACCTGCCAGATCCGCCCGTTGGTCAGTACCACCCAGGCGACGCCTTCGGCGCCGGCGTGCAGTTTGGCCTGGCGCATGTTCCGGGCACCGAGGTCCGTTCCGCACGGTTTGACCTCGATGAAGGCGAAAAGTTCGTCGTCCAGGGTGATTCCGTAGTCGACCGATTCGCCCTTGGTGCGGTATTCGGTGGTCAGCTCGCCGTACTTGTCGAAGTTGAGGGCTTCGCTCAAGAAATCGGTGACCAGCAGGCGGGTGTCGCCCTCGTTGGCATCGCGCTCAAGCAGTTCGGTCAGCGGCTGGGCGAACCGCTCGACGGCCGCAGTGAGCCGGGTTCGCACATCGGTATCCCAGGCCGGAACCGAGCCCCCGGTTTCGGGGAATTCCGCGGTCCTGTTCAGAATCTGCGTAGCATCCGGGTCCATGGGTGCCGCTGCCCCGTTCCGTGTTGGTCGGCCCGCGCGTCGGCCGGAGGGGAAAATTACCGCCGAATCGGAACGATAACGACCGCGGCTGAACTTGGCAAAGTGGCGGTACAGGGCGAAACCGCGCCGGGGGCCGGTTGGGGCTGCGGTGGTTTCGGCGGACGCGCGGCGGATGGATCCCGGGAGGAGCGATACCCGGTGGGCCGGCCCCGGTTCCCGCGGTCCCGGCGGTTCGCCGCCTGCGGTGCCCTGCTTGCGGTGGATTTCCCCACCAGCGCGGATTCTCCCAGCACATCCCATGATCAGGCATTGACCCCGTGGCGCCGCGTTCCTAACATCCCAGAGGGGAGGTGAATCGGTTCAGTAGCCATTCGCGATCACCGGATCACCCTGGGTAGCTCGGGTGGAGTAGTTGCCGGGGGAGGGTTCCGGCCGGCTCCACCGGGTGCTGCGGGGTCACCGGTGCGGGGTCCGGATGCCGGGCCTTCGGGCGGATCGGTGCGGGCTGCTGAAGCGCTTCTCCTCGATCAGGAGCCGGAGAAGGGCGGGTGTTGCCGGAAGTGCGGCCAGCATTGGTGCTCAGGCGGTCATCGGGTCCCGGTTCCGGTCTCCGGCGCCGGATGCCGCCGGTATCGGCACCGGCTTCCTGGCGCACCCGCTGCGCGGCCGCGGCGTGCCGCGTCCCGACCCGCCCCCGAACCCCCGCGCGCGACAGGTCGCAGCAGGCGGCGATCTGCTGCAGACCATCCGGGAGCGCTCCCGGCCTGTGCTGCGTCCTGGAAAGGCGGTGCCTCCGGCCCCCCGGCCGCCGCCTGCGCCCGCGCGCAACACAGGACGACTGCGACCCCCGCCCGCCCCGTGCCCGCTGCGCTGCCCGCGCGGCGGACGGACGACGACGTGAGGACACATAACCATGACAGCAAACCCCGAGCTGCCCGCAGACTTCCTGTTCGGAGCCGCCACCGCCTCGTACCAGATCGAGGGCGCCGTCCACGAGGGCGGCCGCGGCCCCTCCATCTGGGATACCTACAGCCACACCCCCGGCAAGGTCGACCGCGGCGAGACCGGCGACATCGCCTGCGACCACTACCACCGCTACCGCGAGGACGTCGCGCTGCTCAAGGAGCTGGGCGTGGACGCCTACCGCTTCTCCGTGGCCTGGCCCCGGATCCAGCCCACCGGCAGCGGCCCCGCCAATGCCGAGGGCCTGGCGTTCTACGACCGCCTCGTCGATGAACTGCTGAGCGCGGGCATCGAGCCGGTGGCGACCCTGTACCACTGGGACCTGCCCCAGGCCCTGGAGGACAAGGGCGGCTGGCGGGTGCGCGCCACCGCCGAGCGCTTCGGCGAGTACGCCCGCATCCTCGCCGACCGCCTCGGCGACCGGGTGACGCGGTGGATCACCCTCAACGAGCCGTTCTGCGCGTCCTTCATCGGCCACGCCATCGGTCGCCACGCCCCCGGAACCTTCGAGGGCACGCCCGCGCTGGCGACCGCGCACAACCTGCTTCTCGCCCACGGGCTGGCAACCCGCGAGCTGCGCGCTTCGGCCGCCGAGAACGGGCGCGGCGCCGAGGTCGGCATCACGCTGAACCTGGACCGGCTGGTCCCGGCCACCGACACCGCCGAGGACCGCGCCGCCGTCGACCGGGCCGAGACGCTGCACAACCGCGTCTGGCTCGACCCGCTGCTGCACGGCCACTACCCGCACAACGAGGCCGAGACGTGGGGCGAACTCGCCGACGGTTCCTACCGCAGCGAGGGCGACCTGGAGATCATCGGGCAGCCGCTGGACTTCCTGGGCATCAACTACTACCGGCCCACCAAGATCCAGGACGCGCCCTTCGAGGAGTCCGACCCCGCCCGCCGCACCGCCGCCGACATCCGGGTGTCCCAGCTGCCCTTCGAAGGGGTGCGGCACACGCAGATGGACTGGCCGGTGGTGCCCGAGTCCTTCACTGATCTGCTGGTCGACATCCAGCGCCGCTACCCGGAACTGCCGCCCGTGCTGATCACCGAGAACGGCTCGGCTGAGGCCGACCTCGACCGCACCGGCGACCGCGTGCACGACACCGACCGGATCGACTACGTCCGCGACCACCTGCAGGCCGTCGCCGGCGCCATCAAGGCGGGGGTGGACGTGCGCGGCTACTTCGTGTGGTCGCTGATGGACAACTTCGAGTGGGCGTTCGGCTACGACCGCCGCTTCGGCATCATCCGGGTCGACTACGACACGCTGGAGCGCACGCCCAAGGACAGCTACCACTGGTACCGCGAGCTCATCGCGGAGCACACCGCCAAGCGCGGCTGAACAGCGCTCTGAGGCCGTCCCCCGGTCTCCCGGGGCAATCGCCCCCAGCCGCACCCGGAAAGGCACCGGCCCCGCGACACGGCGCAGCCAGCGCCGCCGAGCGGGGCCGGCGCCTTTCCGGGCGGTCGGCCGCCCGCCCCAAGCAGCCGGTTACAGCGGGCGCAGCGAGGCCACGACCGCGTCGAAGCGGGAGATCTCGGGCGCCGCTTCGCCTGCGGTGTCGGAGTAGATGATGAAGTTGAAGACATCGTCGCCCGCCGGCGAGAGGAACGACACCGCCCGCACCATGGCCTGCGACGGGTAGCAGCCCTCGTCCGCCACTTGCACCTCTGCCGTCGCCTGGTAGCCGGTCAGCCCGTTGGCGGCAAAGGGGACGGCCTCGCCCACGGTGACCCCCGCGTCGCCGCCCTTATTGGAGTAGGCCAGTTTCGCCCAGGCCGCTGCGGTGTCCTTCGCGGTCTGCGCAGTGTCGGTGACCTCGCCCATCGCCGAGATCCCCGTGCTGGCGGGCTTGGGCGGGTAGGTGTAGCAGGGGCCTTTGCGCGCGCCGTAGACCGCGACGCCGCCCATACCCACCATCGCGTCATCGTCGCCGTCGCCCGCGGTGAAACCCGAAATGACGCCCGGCTCCTCGACGAACCAGGTGCCCGGGACGTCGTAGGCGATGCCGCGCTCCTTTACCGCCACCCCCTTCCAGCCGGCCACAGTGGCGGGGGTCAGCGCTGCGGGGGCATCGGCGGTGGGTGTCGGGATGTCCACCGGCTCGGGTTTCGCGCTCGCGCTCGGACTCGGCCCGTCCGCCTGCGCTTCTTCCCCGCCGCCGACAGCCGGCAGCAGCGATCCGACGGGCGCGCCGCCTTGGAACATCACTACACCGAGCGCAAGGATGGCGACGCCCAGTACGGCGACCGTCGACAGCACTGCGACGGCGATTCCGCGGCCCTGCTGCGGACGGTAGGGGACGGACTGCGGCGAGGCGGTGGATTCAGGTGAAGGCGGTGTCATGGTGCTTCCGACGGTCGTGGTGTCCGGTCCGGTTCCCGGCTGGTGCGCGGGCCGGGGCCCGGCCATTGTCGCCGACTCCGCATCCGGCCGCGAGCCCGGCCCCGGTCCCCACCGGATGCCCCTGCGGGGCCGCGGCCTGCGCTCTTGGCATCGACGCCCGCTGAGACGCCCTATTACAGTGGGCAGCGACGGGCTTGGAACTGCGAACGGATGAGCGACGAATCTCCGGCCGCGCAACCCGCGGCACGCCGGCGGCGCTCGCTGCCCGCGAGTGCCCCAGGACGCGTGTGGACCGTAGCCGCGGCACTGGGTGCCGCCGCAGCCGTACTCGCCTACCTGGTGATGCCCACCAAGCCGCCCCTCAGCGGTCCCGAGATCGAGGGCGATCCTGCCGTGGCCCGGTCGGTCGAACGCACGATCCAGGGCAACGAAAGCTTCGTCCAAGGGCTGGCGGCGCTGGAGGTCCGCGGCGGCCAGACCCGTTCCGCATACGCCGGCGACTCCCGCGGCGGTGCGCCGGTTACCGCCCGGACCCCGTTCGCGACGGGCTCGGTGTTCAAAATGTTCACCGCGATGACCCTGGCCGACCTCGCCGCCGACGGCGAGACCTCCCCGGACCGCACACTGGGCGAGGTCTTTCCCGACATGGAGTTCGCCTCGCAGGAGATCGCCGGCACCACCCTGCAGGAGTTGGCGGAGCACCGCGGCGGACTGCCCCGCATCCCCGAGGCGGCGGAGCCCGAAATGGCGGTCCGCCAGTCGACGCTCACCGACCCCTACCGCGGCCTGCCGCCGGTGCGGGAATCGCTGGCCGAGGCCGAACCCGTGTCGGAGCGGCCGGACTGGCAGTACTCGCCCTTCGGCTACGCGGTGCTGGGCGCGGCTCTGGCCGAGGAGACCGGCACCCCCTTCCCGCAGTTGGTGCGCGAACGCGTCTTCGACCCGCTGGGGATGGACGACACGGTGATGCGCGGCGCGGACATGCAGGGCCTGCCGCAGGGCGCCGCCGTGCCGCACGGTTCGTCGGGCCGGCCCCTCCAAGCGTGGAAGGCCCCCGGCTACATCCCGGCGGGCGTCGGCACCTGGTCCACCGCCGCGGACCTGGAGCGGTTCCTGCGCGCGGTCATGGCGGGAAACGCGCCGGGATCGGCGGCCATCGCGCCCGCCGGCGACGCCCCGGTGGAGCAGACCCGCATGGGGCTGGAGTGGCTCGTCAAGGACTTCGGCAGCGGAGTGCGGTTGGTGCAGCACGGCGCGGGCACCTACGGCTCCAGCGCCTACATCGGCTTCCGGGGCGACCACGGTGTGATCGTGCTGTCCAGCAGCTACAGCGCCGACGCCGCGGTCATCGGTCCGCGCCTGATGGACGCACCCGGGGTGCCCCCGCAACCGGAAGCCGACGCACTGCCCTCGCAGAAGCTCGGCCTGGCGACCACCCTGCCGCTGGTGGTGCTGCCGCCGGTGCTGGCGCTCGCGCTCATGCTGCGCCGCCGGACGCTGGTGGGGCAGCGCCCGCTGGACCAGCTGCGCGTCGTGTCGATGACGGCCGGGACCTCCGCGGTGCTGGTGATGGCCCTGATGATCGGCGACTGGGTGAGCACGTCGCCGGTGGTCTGGGCGGTTGCAGTGGGAGCCGTGGTGGCCGCGGGTGCGGTCGGCGCATGGTTCTGGTCGCGCGTGCCCACCGCAGCCGGCCGGTGGCGGTGGCTGCGTGTGGCCTGTTTCAGCCTGTCGGTGTTCGTCTCGGGCTGCGTCCTGGCGTCCGCCGTGTACTCCATGCTGGCCGCCTACGTCACCCATTAGGCCGGGTGGCCCGGTTGGGCCGCGGCTCTCCGGCGGCGGCGCGGCCGCGGCTCAGGCGGTGCCGCCGGGCGCCGGCAACCCGGCGCTGAGCAGGTCGCAGACCGCAAGGAGCCGGCCGCGCAGCCCCTCGGCGCGTTCGGCAAAGGCCCGCTGGGCCTCGACGTAGGCGGCCTTGCCCTGCGGGGTTTCGATCTCGACAGGTTCGTAGCCGTGGTCGCGCAGATCGTAGGGCGAGGCGCGCATGTCCAGTTCGCGTACGTCGCGGGCCAGCTCGAAGCAGTCGGCCACCAGTTCGCCGGGAACGCCCGGCGAGAGCTTGTAGGCCCACTTGTACAGATCCATGTTCGCGTGCAGGCACCCGGGCTGGTCGAGGTCGGCCTGGGACTCCCGGGTGGGTTGCAGCTGGTTGCGGGGCCGGGCGGAGTCGGTGAAGAACCGGAACGCGTCAAAGTGCGAGCAGCGGATGCGGTGGGACTCCACGACCCGGTCGGTGCCCTCGGCCCCCAGCCGCAGCGGCACCGCCGCGTGGCGGACCTTTTCGGGCGGCAGCCGGTAGACCATCGCCCACTCGTGCAGCCCGAAACAACCCAGGTGGGCGGGCCGCCGCTGCACCGCGCCCAGCAGGGTGCGCACGAACTCCACGGTGCTGCCGCGCTTTGCCGCGTACGCCTCAAGGTCCAGGACCGCGCCGCCCACGCTGTGCCCGTCGGCACCGGTGCCGGACGCCTCGCGGTACCAGCCGCCGGCCGGCGGTGCGGCCCCGGCCAGCAGCACGCCCGGGCCGGGGTGCCAGCGCCGCAGCTGAGCGGGCCGGTGGCTGTAGTAGGTGAACAGGAAGTCCTCGACCGGGTGGGCGACCCCGCGGCTGCGCCGGTCGAGGTGGCCGGCCAGCAGCGCGTCGACCCGTTCGTGGTGGCGGCGCTCGCGTTCGCGCCAAGCGGCGGCGCCGAGCACGTCGGGCCCGCCGGTCTGCGGGGGAGCCGTGGCTTCGCTGCCGGATTCCATCGCCCCCAGGATAGGCGGGCGCCTCGCCGCACTGTCCGCGTGCGGCCAAGCGGCGTTCCACCAAGGGGGCAACGCAAGAGGGGCCCCGGCGATGGAACGCCGGGGCCCCTCGAAAGCGGAGCCCGGGTGGGCCGGGTCGGCGGCCGCACCACTCGGTGCGGCAACCCTTGCCATCCGGCCGGCGTTACCCGGTCAGCAGGTACCCGCCCAGGTGCACTCCAGGTCGGCTGAAGGAGAGCCGGGGGTGGTGCGCTGCGCCTTCATGGGACGGGCGGTTTCGGCGGTGCTGCCGCGGGCGAACTCGGCCAGGCGCACGGCGATCGCGTCCTGGATCCCGCGCGGAGCGGCTCCGGAGTGCCCGTTGTTGATGATGGCGAACACGAGCTGCTCGCCGCCTGCGCCGGTGGCATAGCCCGACAGGGCGCTGACGCCGGAGAGCGTGCCGGTCTTGGCCCGCACGTTGCCCTCTGCGGGCGTGTCCCGCATGCGGTCGGCCAGCGTGCCGCCGACCAGCTCGTCGGGGGCGCCCGCCAGCGGCAGGGCCTGCTGCCAGGTGTCGAACCAGGGCTGGGTGCGGGCCTGCTCCAGCAGCCGGACCACGGTGTCCGCGGTCATCCGGTTCGAGCGCGCCAGGCCCGAGCCGTCGTCCAACTGCACGTGCCGGGTGTTGACGCCCAGCTTGCCCAGCGCGCCGGTCGCCGCTTCGATGCCCGCCTGCCAGCTGCCCTCGCCGGCGGTCTCGCGGCCCATGGCCTTCACCAGGATGTCGGCGTGGGCGTTGTTCGACAGCTTCAGGAACGGGGTCAGCAGCTCGGCGAGTTTCATCGACGAGCGCTCGGCGACGGGGTCGGCCGACTCCGGCGCCGCGCCCCGGCCCACCTCGCCGGCCACCTTGACGCCGTGCTCCTGCAGAGCCGCGGCAAAGTAGTGGGCGGCGTGGGCGGTGGGGTTGTGCACCGTGCGCAGCGTGGAGTAGGTCTGGTCGACCGGAAGTTCGCCGTCGGCCGTGAACTCGTTGGTGCCGAGTTCGCGGGAGACGCCGAAGGTGGAGGCGGCGTCGGCTGCGCCGGTCTCGGCCCGGTTGGTGAGGCTGAGGTTGTCGGTCATCGGCGACAGGCCGACCTCGACCGCCTCGCCGGCGGCCTGGCCCGGCGTGCCGTCGACGTCGACGACCCCGGTGTCGTAGACGGAGTTGGCGGCCAGGGTCAGCGCGGAGATCTGCGCCGAGTAGGCGTAGGGCTGGTCGGCCGGGTCCCATGCGGCGTTCAGCCGCTGGGAGTCGAACCAGGTGTCGTCGGCGAGCAGGTCGCCGGTGACCTCGGTGACCCCGGACGCGGCGACCTCGGCGGCCAGGTCGTCGACGGCGCTCGGGGTGAGCGTGGGGTCGCCGGTACCGATCAGGTGCAGGTCGCCGTCGACGACGCCGTCGCCGGGGTCCTCGGTGGCGGCGACGGTGGTGTCGAAGCGGTGGCCGGGCCCGAGCACCTCCAGCGCCGCTGCGGACGTGAGCAGCTTGGCGTTGGAGCCGGGGATGAGTTCGGTCTTGGGGCTGTTCTGGTAGAGGACGTCGCCTCGGCTCAGGCTGCGGACCACGACTCCGCTGGTGGCGCCGTCGAGTTGCGGGTCGTCGAGGAGGGCGTCGATGTCGGTGCGCAGGTCGGAGACACCTGCGGCGGTGTCTGCGGCGTCCTGCGCCGCGCCCGCGGCCAGCAGAGCGGCGCTCGCCGCCGCTGCGACCGCGGCCGAGCCGGCGCGGGC
>NZ_BAAGYZ010000048.1:734-9389 GCF_054778995.1 Streptomonospora sediminis | reverse complement strand
ACACCCGACCCATCCCCACCCACTGCGACCCCTGACCCGGAAACACAAACACCACACCACCGGGACCTGCGGAGGGGACCGTCCCGGAGACGACCCGCATGCGCGACTCCAGCGCCCCGGCGAACTCCGCCCAGCTGGAACCCACGACCACGGCCCGGTCACCGAACCGGGAACGCCCATTCAGCGACACCCCGACGTCTGCGACCGATCGGGCGGCGGCGGTTTCCTCCGTTTCCCCGGCTTCCCCGGCTTCCAGCGCTCCGGCGGCTTCGCCCGACGCCAGCTCGGCCAGCCTGCCGAGCTGGCCCTCCAGCGCGCGGGCGCCCCGAGCCGAGACCACCCACGGCACCGCGACCGCGTCATCCTGCCGGGATTCGCGCGGGGATTCCGGCAGGGCTGCGCCGTCGGAGGTCGGGCTCTCCAGCAGCACGTGCGCGTTGGTCCCGCTGACACCGAACGCGGAGACCCCGGCCCGGAACGGGCGCCCGTTCCGCGGCCACGGGCGGGCGGTGCCGGCAACCTCCACGGCCCCGGATGCCCAGTCGACCTCGGGTGTAGGCCGCTCGGCGTGCAGGGTCTGCGGCAGGATCCCGTGCCGCATGGCCTCGACCGTCTTGATCACGCCCGCGACACCCGCCGCAGCCTGCGTGTGGCCGATGTTGGACTTCACCGAGCCAAGGACCAGCGGCCGGTCCGCTTCGCGGTCGCGCCCGTAGGTGGCCAGGATCGCCTGCGCCTCGATGGGGTCGCCCAGCCTGGTACCGGTGCCGTGGGCCTCCACCGCGTCGACATCCCCGGGCCCCCACCCCGCGTCGGCCAGGGCCCGCCGGATGACCCGCTGCTGGGCGGGGCCGTTGGGTGCGGTGAGCCCGTTGGAGGCCCCGTCCTGGTTGACGGCCGAGCCCCGCACCAGTGCAAGCACGGGATGGCCGGCCCGCTCGGCGTCGGAAACCCGTTCCAGCACGAGGACGCCGACGCCCTCGCCCCACCCGGTGCCGTCGGCGTCGGCGGAGAACGCCTTGCACCGGCCGTCGGCGGCCAGGCCGCCCTGGCGCTCGAACTCGGTGAACAGGGCGGGGCTGGTCATGATCGTCGCGCCGCCGGCCAAGGCCATCGAGCACTCGCCGCGCTGCAGCGCCTGGGCCGCAAGATGCAGCGCGACCAGCGACGACGAGCACGCGGTGTCGATGGACAGTGCGGGGCCCTCCAGCCCCAGCACGTAGGACACCCGTCCCGACAGCACCGCCGCGGCGTTGCCCGTGGCCTGCAGGCCCTCCGTTTCGGCGACGCCGCGCACCCGGTCGGCGTAGTCGTGCAGGCTCGACCCGAAGAACACGCCGCTGTCGGTGCCGCGCAGCGCGAGCGGGTCCACCCCCGCCCGTTCCAGCGCCTCCCAGGAACACTCCAGCAGCAGCCGCTGCTGCGGGTCCATCGCCAGCGCCTCGCGCGGCGAGATCCCGAAGAACCCCGGGTCGAACCCTGCGATGTCGCTCAGGTAGCAGCCGATACCGGCCTCGCGCCATCCGCGGTCCGGCGGCGGCGCGGACAGCAGGTCGGTGCCCGAGGCGACCGCGTGCCACAGGTCGGCGGGGGTGTGCAGCCCGCCGCCGAAGCGGCAGGCCATGCCGACCACCGCCACCGGGTCGTCGCCGGACCCGGCCGGAACGAGCCGGCCCGCCGGCGCGGCCGGTGCCGACGGCTCCCCGTCGCCGAGTACCGAGTCCAGCACCGCGCCCGCCAGCGCCCGCGGCGACGGGTGGTCGAAGACGGCCGTGGCCGGCATGCGCACTCCGGCCGCTGCGGCGAGCCGGTTGCGCAGGTCGACCGCTGTCAGCGAGTCGAACCCGGCGTCGCGGAACGCGCGGTCGGGATCGAGCGCGTCGGGGGCGCCGTAGCCGAGCACGGCCGCGGCGTGCGCGCGGACCAGCTCCAGCGCGGCCTCGTGCCGCTGCTCCTCGGCCAGGCCGTCCAGCCGCGCGGCGAACGTGGAGCCGCCGCCGCTGCCCGCCGCCGCACGGCGGATCGGGGAGCGCACCAGCCCGCGCAGCGCGGGCGGCGGCGGCACGGCCGAGGACCGCCATACCGAGGTTTCCAGCCGCGCGGGCACCACGAGCCGCCGGCCGGTCGCGCATGCGGTCTCCATGAGCCGCACGGCTTCGTGCGGGTCGAGCGGGGTGAGACCGGAGCGCCGGGCGCGGTCGAGGGCGCGTTCGTCCAGCCGCCCCGTCATCCCGCCTTGCAGATCCCAGATCCCCCAGGCCAGCGACACGGCGGGCAGTCCTCGGGCGCCGCGGAGTTCGGCGAGGGTGTCGAGGAACGCGTTCGCCGCCGTGTAGGCGGCCTGTCCGGCGCCGCCCAGGATCCCGGCGACCGACGAGAACAGCACGAACGCGGCGAGGTCGCGGTGCGCGGTCAGTTCGTGCAGGTTGACCGCTGCGTCGACCTTGGAGCGGAACACCCGGGCGATCTGGTCTTCGGTCACCGCGGCCACCAGGTTGTCGTCCACCGTGGCCGCGGTGTGCACCACCCCTGTCAGCGGGCGGTGTTCGGGGATCGCGTCGATGACCTCGGCCAGCGCGGCGCGGTCGGCCGCGTCGCATGCGGCGAAGGCGAGCCGGTCGCCGAGTTCGGCGCTCAGTTCGGCCGCACCCGGTGCGTCGCCGCCCCGGCGGCTGACCAGCAGGATGCGGGCGACGCCGTGCTCGGTGAGGAGGTGGCGGGCCACCGGTCCGGCCAGCCCGGCGGGCGACCCGGTGACCAAAACCGTCCCGTTGCGGTCGAGGGCGGCGAGGCCGGTGGGGCCGGGGCGCGGGGCTTCCGGGGCGGCGGGATCGGAGCCGGTTGCGGATTCGGCACCGGCCGGGCCGGAATCGGCTGGTGCGGAGCCCGGGTGTCCGGGTTCAGCGAGCCGGGACAGCCGCGGCACCGACACCGCGGTTCCGGCCACGCGCACCTGGGGTTCACCCGATGCGACGGCGGCGAGCACGGCGCCGCCGTCGGCGGCGTCGGCGAGGTCGGCGACCGCGACCCGGTCGGCGTGTTCGGCCTGCACCGACCGCAGCAGCCCCCAGACGGCGGCCATGCTGGGGTTGGCGGCGGCGTTGCGGGTCACCACGACCAGCCGCGTCCCGGCGGTCGCTTCGGCGCCGAGCCAGGCCTGCAGCAGTTCCAGGGTCTGCACGCTTGCCCGCCGCGCTGCTTCCGCCGGTTCGGTGCCGGTACCGGACTCTTCCGGACAGCACCACAGCACGGTCTCGGGCAGGGGCGCGGCCGCGAGCGCGTCGGCGAGTGCGGGGTGGCCATGCACCTCGGCCCCAGCTGCGTGGAGCCGGTCGCGCAGCCCGGGGCCGTCGTCGCCGAGCAGCGCAACGGCGGCCGGAGGCCGGCCGGCCGGGGTGCCGGATGCGATGGGTACCCAGTCCAGGGTGTGCAGTGCCGACGCGGTGTTGGCGGCGCCGAGCTGGTCGGCGGTGACCGGGCGCATCCGCAGCGCGCCGACCTCGGCGACGGGCGCTCCGGACGTGTCGGCCACCGACAGGGTGAGGGTGTCTTCGGCGGGCTGCGACAGACGGCAGCGCAACGTCGGCGCGCCGGCCGAGTACAGCGCCACCCGGTTCCATACGAACGGCATCCGCTGCTGGTCCGCTGCCGATGGGGCAAAGCCGGCGCTCTGCAGTGCGGCGTCGAGCAGGGCGGGATGCAGCAGGTAGGGCTCCGCGCCGCCGGCCGCCCCTTCAGGCAGGGCGACCTCGGCGAACACTTCGCCGCCGCGGCGCCACACCGACCGCAGGCCGCGGAAGGCGGCGCCGTAGTCGATCCCCGCTGCGGCGAGCCGGTCGTAGTAGTCGGCGGTGTCGACCGGTTGGGCGCCGACCGGGGGCCACTGCGCGAGGTCGGCGGGCGGCGGCGGAGCGGTCGCGGACAGCACGCCCACCGCGTGCCGGGTCCACGGCGGGTCCTCGCCGGGGAGTTGGGGGCGCGCGTGGATGGTGAGGCTCCGCTCGCCCGCTTCGTCTGCGGCGCCGACGAGGACCTGCAGCTCTACGTCGCGGTCGCCGCCGAGTACGAGCGGCGCCTGCAGGGTGAGTTCGTCCAGCGTGTGCAAGCCGGCCTGTTCGGCGGCGCGCAGGGCGATCTCGGCGAACGCGGTTGCGGGCAGGACCGGTGAGCCGTGGACGACGTGTTCGGCCAGCCATGGGGTGGCGCGGGCGCTGAGGCGTCCGGTGAACAGGTAGCCCTCGCCGTCGCCCAGGCAGACCGCGCCGCTGAGGAGCGGATGCCCGGTGCCGGCCAGGCCGGCCGGCGGGCCGCCGTGGCCGGGCCGCCCCGGTGTGGCCAGCCAGTAGCGTTCCCGCTGGAAGGCGTAGGTGGGCAGCGCGATGGTGTCCGGTTCGGCTTGGGCGAACACCGGAGACCAGTCGACCCGCGTGCCGCGGACATAGGCCTGCGCGAGCGAGGTGAGGAACCGGTGCATGCCGCCATCGTCGCGTTTGAGCGAGCCCACCACCGCCGCGGCCCCGTGCCGCCCGGCGTCGAGGGTCTCCTGCAGGGCCGCGGACAGTACCGGGTGCGGCCCCATGTCGATGAACACGTCGTGCCCGGCGCCGGCCAACCGGTCGATGACCGGGGCGAACCGGACGGTCTGCCGCAGGTTCCGGTACCAGTAGTCGGCGTCGAGGCCGGTGCCGGAGAGTTCGGTACCAGTGACCGTGGAGTGGAACGGGACCTCGGTTTCGGTCGGCCGTATCCCGGACAGTGCGGACAGCACCTCCTCCCGGATGGATTCGACGTGGGGGGTGTGCGAGGCATAGTCCACGGGGATCGTGCGCGCCCGGATGCCGCGCGCTTCCCAGTCGGCGCGCAGGCGCGCGAGCGCCTCGGGTTCTCCGGCCACCACCACCGAGGACGCCCCGTTCACCGAGGCCACCGAAACCCGGCCCGCCTCGGCGCTCAGCTCGGCCTCGACCTGCTCCGGCGGGAGCGCGACCGAGACCATCCCCCCTGTGCCGGCCAGCGCGACCAGCTCCTTGCTGCGCAGCGCCACCACGCGAGCGGCGTCCTCCAGGGAGAGGGCGCCCGCGATGTGGGCGGCGGCGATCTCGCCCTGGCTGTGGCCGACCACTGCGGCCGGTTGCACGCCGAAGGACCGCCACAGCGCGGCCAATCCCACCATGACCGCGAACAGCGCCGGCTGGACGATGTCGACGCGCTCCAGCGGCGGTGGTGTGCCGTTGTTGCCGTCATCGCCGGTGCCGGTGCCCGTGCCCTCGCCGGTGAGTACGGCGTGCAGTGACCAGTCGACGTGCGGTTTCAACGCATCTTCGCAGGCGGCGATCCGGGCGGCGAACACCGGCGAGGATTCGAGCAGCTCGCGCGCCATACCGGCCCACTGCGCACCCTGGCCGGGGAACACGAACACGGCTTTCCCGGCGAGGTCGGCGGTGCCCTCGACGAGGTTGGCGTCCGGGCGGGCGCCGGCGAGCGCGTCGAGGGCGGAGCCGAGTTCGCCGGGCCCGCCGCCGATGGCCACCGCCCGGTGTTCGAGCTCGGAGCGTGTGGCCACCAGGGAGTGGCCGACGTCCGTGCACGCCGGTTCGTGCGGCGCGGCGACGGCGGCGCGCAGCCGCGCGGCCTGCTCCCGCAGGGCGGGCACGCTTGCCGCCGACAGCACCCACGGGATGGCGGGGGGACAGTAAGGGGCGGCGGCAGGGCGGGCGGCGGAGAGAGCGGCCGCGGGGGATGCAGGGGCGGCGGGGTCGGCGGCGCCGGGTTCGGCGGCCTCCTCCAGGATGACGTGCGCGTTGGTGCCGCTGCCCCCGAACGAGGAGACGGCCGCCCGCCGCGGTTCCTCCTCGCGCGGCCAGTCCCGCGATTCGGTCAGCAACCGGAGATCGCCGGTGTCCCAATCCACGTGCGGGGTGGGCCGCTCGGCGTGCAGGGTCTTCGGCAGCGCGCCGTTGCGCAGCGCCATCACCGTCTTGATCACTCCGGCGACTCCGGAGGCTGCCTGGGTGTGGCCGATGTTCGACTTGACCGTACCCAGCCACACCGGCCGCTTGCGGTGCCGGCCGTAGGTGGCGAGCAGCGCCTGCGCTTCGATCGGGTCGCCCAGGCGCGTGCCGGTTCCGTGCGCCTCAACCGCGTCGACCTGCGCGCCGGTCAGTCCCGCCCGCTCCAGCGCCCGGCGGATCACCCGCTGCTGGGCTGCGCCGTTGGGCGCTGTCAGGCCGTTGCTGGCCCCGTCCTGGTTGACCGCGGAGCCGCGCACCACGGCGAGCACGGGATGCCCCTTGCGTTCGGCTTCGCTCAACCGTTCCAGCAGCAGCACGCCGGCCCCCTCGGACCAGCCGGTGCCGTCGGCGTCGGCGGAGAACGCCCGGCACCGCCCGTCCGCGGACAGCCCCCGCTGCCGGCTGAACTCGATGAACGCCCCGACCGTCGGCATCACGGTCACGCCGCCCGCCAGAGCCATGGTGCAGTCGCCCGCGAGCAGGGAGCGGCAGGCCAGGTGCAGTGCGGTCAGGGAGGTGGAACACTGCGTGTCGACGGAGACCGCCGGCCCCTCAAGGCCGTAGGTGTAGGCGATCCGGCCGGACATCATGCCCATGCCGGTGCCGGTGATCGAGTAGCCCTCCAGGTCGGCGGTTGCCTCCGGTGAACCCACGCCGTAGAAGGAGGCCGGTGCGCCGGTGAACACCCCGGTCTCGCTGCCCCGAGCCTCCTCGGCGGTCACACCCGCACGTTCCAGGGCCTCCCAGCAGATCTCCAGCAGGATCCGCTGCTGAGGGTCCATGGCCAGCGCTTCGCGCGGGCTGATACCGAAGAACTCCGCGTCGAACCCGTCGGCGTCATGGAGGAAACCGCCCTGGCGCGCGTAGAACGTTCCCTCGTGGGCGGGATCGGGATGGTAGAGATTGGCGAGGTCCCACCCGCGGTTGTCCGGAAAATCGCCGATCGCGTCGCCGCCGTCGGCCACCAGTCGCCACAGGTCCTCGGGAGAACGCACCCCGCCGGGAAAGCGGCAGGCCATTGCGACCACCGCAATGGGTTCACTCCCGCGCTGCTGTTCGGCTCGCAGCCGGCGCCGGGTTTGGCGCAACTCGGCGGTGACCCACTTGAGGTTGTCGAGGAGTTCTTCTTCTTTGGCCACGTACGTTCTCACCCAATCGTGCAGGAGAACCCGGAATACGCGCGTTCAATCCCGGCCGAACTCGTCGTGGATCAGCGAGAGCAATTCGTCCGCGCCAACCGAATCGAGATCGTTGTCGGCATCGCTGCCGGCTCCGGTTTCGGCGCTGCCGGCGAACTGGTCGGCGATCTGCCGGAGCCGTTGGGCGATCCGCGCGGTCGGTGCCTCGCCGCCCTTCGGCAGCTCGGTGAGTGCGTTCTCCAGTTTGTCCAAGTCGGCGTGTACGGTTTCGAGTGTTGCGGTGGGGAAAAGCCGCTGGTGCAGGTACGCCGCCAGTTCTGTGGCGTTCGGATGGTCGAACACCAGGGTCGTCGGGAGGGTGAGTCCGGTGGCGCGGGCCAGGGCGTTGCGCAGATCAACCGCCATCAGCGAGTCGAACCCCACTTCCCGGAACGCCTTTGTCGCCGGGAACGTTTCGTTCTGTGCGTAACCTAGAACAGTTCCGGCTTGGGTTGTGACCAACCGGACTAGGTGTTCCCCTCGTTCTTCTCGGGATAGGGCGCCCAGTTTCTCGGCGAATCCGGTCTCCTCCGGGGGTTCGTCGTGGGCGGCGTTGGCGACCTCCGGAATATCCGAAATCAACGGACGCGCCCGCTCCGCCCCGAACGTCGCCGCGAACCGCACCCAATCCACATCCGCCACCACCACACACGACTCACCGCAACCCGTGGTCGAGCCGGTGCCGGCACTGGAACCGGTGACGCCGGTACCGGTGCCACCGGCGCCATTGGCGGAACCGTTCGCGGTAGCGCCATCACCGATGCCGGCGACCCCGTTGCCCCCGGCACCGGAGCCGACCGCGGCCCCGCCGCTTCCAAACCCCGCACCATCGCCGGAACCGATCACCCTCGCCCCAACACCAGCGGCACCGGCCGCAGTGCCATTGGCGCCCAACACCTCCCCCAACACCCCCAACGCCAACCCCGGATCCATCGCCCGCACCCCACGCCGCTCCAACCCCCCACCACCATCCCGCGCCGCCATCCCCACCCCACCCCACGCACCCCACGCCACCGACACACCACACCCACCACGCCACGCCCCCACCAACCCATCCACAAACGCATTCGCCGCCGCATACGCCCCCAACCCCGCACTCCCCCACACCCCCGCACCCGACGAAAACACCACCAACTCCACCAACCCCCCACCAAACACCTCCACCACATGCAACGCCCCCAACACCTTCACCCCACACACCCGCCCCCACACATCCAAACCCCCCTCCAACACCGACACCCCCTCCACCACACCCGCCACATGAAACACCGACCGCACCACCACACCCCGCTCCGCCAACCACCCCCGCAACCCCACCACCGCAGACCGATCCGCCACATCACACACCACACCCCACACCCGCACCCCCTCCACACCCACCACCGGAACCCCACCCGACCGACTCGCCACCACAATCTCCCCAACCCCCCGCTCCGCCAACCACCCCCCCAACCGCGACCCCACCC
>NZ_BAAGYZ010000048.1:0-721 GCF_054778995.1 Streptomonospora sediminis | reverse complement strand
CCACCCGACAACCCAGACGACTCCCCCGCACCCCCGAACTCCACCGAACCCGCCTCCGCCGAAACACCATCAACCACAGAACCCGCCACCGCAGAACCCGACGCAGAACCACCGCCGCCCGCAGAACCCGCCACCACCGCACCGTCCGACACCGCCGCAGAACCCGACGCAGACACAGACACCGACACACCCGCATCCCCGGATTCCACCAACCCCGCATCCGCCGAACCGTCCGAACCCGACGCTGAACCGGCCGACCCCCCACCCGACTCCCCGGACACACCCACAGACACCGCCGAACCCGCAACCACGTCCAAACCGGCACCCGCACCTGAGACCGACACCTCACCCGGCCCGGACTCCGAACCCGCGTCCCAAACCCGCCCGGACTCCGAACCCGCGTCCGAAACCGCCCCCTCAACCGAAACCCGCCCCCCACCCGAAACCGGAGCCACCGAAACCGAACCGGACCCCCCACCCCCACGCACCAACCGCCGCACCAACACCCGCGACCCCCGCACCGCAACCTGATCCTCCACACCACCACCCGACCCCAACACCCACACCAACCCACCACCCACATCCGACCCCACCACCCCACCACCCACATCCACCAACCCACCCCACAACCCACCAACCTCCAACCCCACCACCCGCCCCAACCCCCACAACCCCGCCGACACCGGCGAATACACCGCATCCGACCGATCCACCGACACCC